>JAIXVM010000059.1 GCA_027482995.1 Hyphomonadaceae bacterium
ATGCGCGTGAAGTACGGGTCGCTGCGAAGGGCGCTAAGCGTCTGCATGCGCGGAGTATAACGCCGGGCCGGGAGGGGGTGCGTTCGCGGCGGGGAAGTATTTTACAAGGCGCTGATGGGCTTCAGGATTTTGTTTTTGGGGGCGCGGATTTTGTAGGCGCAAGTGCCCTCACCTCCCACCGCTTCGCGGTGGGCCCCTCCTCTCCCGCAAGCGGGAGAGGGGTTAGGAGGCCGGTTTCGGTTTGCGGACGGCTTTGCGCATCAGGCCTTCCTGGGCGACGGAGGCGACGAGGTGGCCTTGGGAGTCGTAGACCGAGCCGCGGTTGAAGCTGCGGGCGCCGCCGGCATACGGGCTGTCCATCGTGTAGAGGTGCCAGTCGTCGAACTTCAGCGGGGCGTGGAACCACATGGCGTGGTCGAGGCTGGCCGACATCAGCTCGCCGGTCATCCAGGAGATGCCGTGCGGGCGGTTGCCGGTGCCGAGGAGGGCCATGTCGGAGGCGTAGGCGAGCAGGCAATGGTGCAGCCAGGGCGCCTCGTCGATCGGGCGGGCGACGCGGAACCAGAGGTGCTGGACGTCGCTGGCCTTGGCGGGCTTCAGCGGATCGAGCGGCTCGACTTCGCGCATTTCGACCGGACGGGGGCGGAGGAAATGGCCGCGGTGGCGGGGCGGGAGTTTTTCCGCAAACTGGCGGCGCCATTCGATGCGGTCGTCCAGCGTATCGGGGCCGGGCACCTCCGGCATGGCGTGCTGGTGGTTCCAAGCCTCCTCGGGCACGTGGAAGCTGGCCGCGAGGTTGAAGATCTGCTGGCCGTGCTGGATGGCGACGACGCGGCGGGTGGTGAAGCTGCCGCCGTCGCGGGCGCGGTCGACCTGGTAGACGATCGGCACTTTCGGGTCGCCGGGGCGGATGAAATAGGCGTGCAGGGAGTGGCAGGTGCGGTCGTCCGGCACGGTGCGGTAGGCGGCCACGAGGGCCTGCGCGATGACCTGGCCGCCGAAGACGCGCTGGCTTTCCTCCTCATCCGGGCTCTGGCCGCGGAAGAGGTCGAGTTCCAGGCGCTCGATATCGAGCAGGGTGAGCAGGTCTCCGACCGGATCGAGGGGCATCGCACGTGTCCTGTTTTTTGTCTTTGTGCGGCGCAGCAATATGCCGTCGCGCCGGGGAACGCAATCGGTGGATCCCGCCGGTTTTCTTTGACAAGGCGAGCAAAACATCTTTGTCTTGCAGCCTCCAGTTCCCGATTTTTCCCACGACGCTCTATGGCCGGAGGCGCCGCACATGAACCCGTTTGTCATCATCCCGCGAGAGTTCGCGTTTTTCCAGGCGGCCCAGCGCCTTAAGAAATGGACGGGCGACATCACGCCCGAGTCCGACTTCATCGTGGCCGATGATTTCGAGCGGTCGGTGGATGCCCACAAGAAGAATGTGGCGTTCCGGTTCGAGGGTAAATCCACGACCTATGCAGAGTTCGATGCGCGGGCGAGCCGGTTTGCCAACTGGGCGATGGCGCAGGGGCTGAAGCCGGGTGACTGTATCGCGCTGTTCATGGAGAACCGGCCGGATTACGTCGCTGCCTGGGCAGGCTTTGCGAAGGCCGGACTCGTCACGGCACTGATCAATCACAACCTTGAAGGCGAAGCGCTGGCGCACTGCGTGAATATCGCGGGCGCCAAGCTGATCGTGACCGGTTCGGACCAGGACGAGTCCATTCGCGGGGCGATGAGCCTGATCGTCGGCGCGCCGCCGGTCTGGACGCTTGGCGGAAAGCTCGGCGCAGATCTTGAAGGCGCGCTCGAGGCGTTTTCGGAGAAGCGGCCGCCGCGCAGCGTGCGCGCCGGCATGACGGGCGCGAGCCTGTGCCTTTACGTTTATACCTCGGGCACGACGGGCCTGCCGAAGGCGGCAAAGCTGACGCAGGCGCGCACGCGCGGCATGATGCGCAGCTTCATTGCGCCGTGCCAGATCACTCCGAAGGACAAGGTGTACATCACGCTGCCGCTGTATCATGGCACGGGCGGGCTGTGCGGCATCGGGCAGGCGCTGATGACCGGCGCGACGGCGATCGTGCGGCGCAAGTTTTCAGCGAGCGCGTTCTGGGACGACGCGGTGAACGAGAAGGCGACGGCGATTGTGTATATTGGCGAGCTCTGCCGGTATCTGCTCAATTCGCCGCCGCATCCGAAGGAGCGGGCGCACCGCATACGGACGGGTTTCGGCAATGGGCTCCGGCCGGAAGTGTGGCAGGCATTCCTTGACCGGTTCAACATTCCGCATCTGTGCGAATTTTATGGCTCGACGGAAGGCAACGTCAGCTTCCTGAACTTTGATGGCAAGGTGGGCGCGGTCGGGCGTATTCCGGGTTGGCTGAAATCGCAGTTTGCCAACATTGCCTTCGTGAAGTTCGACATCGAGACCGAGCAGCCGGTGCGGGGACCTGACGGGTTTTGCATTCCCACGGATGTGGAAGAGGCGGGCGAGGCCCTGGGCCTGATCGGCGCGGATGTCCGCCAGCGGTTCGAGGGCTATAACGACGAGAAGGCCACCGAGAAGAAGCTGCTACGGGATGTGTTCACCAAGGGCGACCTCTGGTTCCGCACCGGCGACCTAATGCGCAAGGACAAGGACGGATACATCTACTTCGTCGACCGGATCGGGGACACCTATCGCTGGAAAGGTGAGAACGTCTCGACCAATGAAGTCGGCGAGGCCCTGTCGCGCGTCGACTGGGTGAAGACGGCGAACGTCTACGGCGTGCATATTCCGGGCACGGATGGCAAGGCCGGGATGGCGGCGATCACGGTCGAGGACGGCGCGGACCTGGGCGGGCTCTATGCGTTACTTGCGGCGAAATTGCCGAGCTATGCCGTGCCGATATTCATCCGTGTGCAGCCGGAAGCGGAGACGACGGGCACGTTCAAGTATCGCAAGGTGGAGCTGGTGGCGGAGGGCTTTGACCCTGACAAGGTGACCGATCCGCTCTGGATGCTGGACCCTGAAGAAGCGCGCTATGTGCCGATGACGCAGGGGCGGTATGACCGGCTCGTGTCGGGGGGATTCAAGTTTTGAGACTAGCGGGTGAGGGTCGCACCTTGGGATTTTAGGATATGATCCGTACCGTGTCTGATCTGCTCGCCGACGTGCCCGAGGGGCAATCGCGGACATTCGAAGCGTCCATTTCTGAGGCAACCCGCGAGCCATACGTTCAGGTGAACTTCAATCACGATCATGGACCGCCCGTTGTGTGGAGCAATCGGCCGGCGTTCGAGGAGCTGCCTTGGATGGGCTCGCGCACGAAGGCCCGCATTGGGATCGCTCAGCTTGCCGAACCGAACCTTTCTTATGAGGAGCATCCCAGCAAGCTGGTGGATTTCTATTCGACAGGAACGAGCGCCTTCGTTATTTCGGAAAGGCTTCGAAGTTTGATCGAAGAGGTCGATCCAGGTTCGTTGGAGGCACGTCAGGTTTTCATCAATGCAGGACGCAGCCGGTTGGCGTACTGCTTTGTGATGCCAGCTCGAAATTTGAACGCCGTTGAAACGTCACGGACCACCGTCAAAATCGAAGACACGAAGTATCACACACAATGGATCCGCTCCGTCCGATTCCCGGAAGGGGTTTGGTTCGACGAAGAGAAACTGAGAAACATCTACCAGTTTTCCGACATCGACGTCCTGAACGTTTGGATATGGTCACAGGAACTCGTCGATCGAGCAAAAAACGAGGGCATCAAGGGACTGTACACGTGCCGCCCCGGCACGGTCGCCGGTTCGATCGACTATCTGTGAAAAGAGTTTTCCTTTTACGCGAGCGCGACGGCCGTTGACGCGCAAGCTGAAAATGGTGACCCCGGCAGGATTTGAACCTGCGACCACTCGCTTAGAAGGCGAGCGCTCTATCCAGCTGAGCTACGGAGTCCTAGCGGCCAAGTAGCGCGGGGGCCTTCAGTGTGTCCACGGCTGTTTGCGGGAGGCCGAGAAATTTTCGGAGTAGGATTTGATGAGGCGCTTGCGCTCGCGGGCTTCCTCAACCGTGAATTTCAGGCCTTCGCGCTCGGCATAGGCGATCGCCTGGTCGCGCGTTTCGAAGTGGAGGCGGACCTGGCCGGACATGTCGTCGATGCCGGTCCAGCCCATGAGGGGGTCCAGGCGGCGCTTGGCGGCGGGGTTCACAAACTCGAGCACCCAGTCTTTCGTGTTGCCACGCCCTGATTGCATTGCACTTTTTGCCGGTTTGTAGATCCGCGCTTCCATGTTCCTGCCGTTGCTCCGGGCCGTCCTGGGATAATGGTCGGAGCGATAGGATTCGAACCTACGACCCTCTGGTCCCAAACCAGATGCGCTACCAGACTGCGCTACGCTCCGGAGTCCCGGTGTAATGAGATGGAGGGGCGGCGCAAGGCCTTTTCGCTGTGGAAAGGGGGATTAACCGGACCGGTTCATCCGGCGCTCGAGGCGGGTGGAGAACCAGGAGATGATGCGGCGCCAGATCTCGTCCTTGAGGATCAGGCCTTCGACATCATGGTCAATCGACGGGTTGTCGTTGATCTCGATGATGATGACGCCCTGTTCGGTCTCTTTCAGGTCCACGCCATAGAGGCCTTCGCCGATCAGCTGGGCGGCGCGCACGGCGGCGTTGACGACGTCCGGCGGAGCGTCCTCGACCGGCATCGTGGTGAAGCCGCCTTCGGTCGATTTGCCGTCCTCGCCGTATTTCACGGTCTGCCAGTGGCCGCGGGCCATGCGGTATTGGCAGGCATAGAGCGGCTCGCCGTTGAGCACGCCGATGCGCCAGTCGAACTTGGTGGGGCGGAATTCCTGGGCGATGATAAGGGCCGTGTCCTCGAACATCTTCCTGGCGCCGGCCTGCAGCTCCTCAAGGGAGTGAGCCTTGACCATGTTGATGCCGAAGCTGCCATCCGGCGTTTTCAGGATGACGGGCGAGCCGAGGCGTTCGAACAGAGCGGCGAGATCGGCCTTCTCGTCGACAATCTCCGTACGCGGAATGGGCAGGCCGGCCTTCTCCAGGATTTCCTTGAGATAGACCTTGTTCGTGCAGCGGATCATCGATTGCGTGTCGTCGATGACGGGCATGCCTTCCTGCTCAGCCCGGCGGGCGAAACGGTAGGTGAAGTTGTCGATTGAGGTGGTGGCGCGGATGAACAGGGCGTCGAATTCGGCAAGGCTTGGCAGGTCGGTCGGGTCGATGAGTTCGACCTCGACGCCCATCTTCTCGGCGACATCGGCGAAGCGCTTGAGCGACGCGGGTTTGGAGGGCGCGGTCTTCTCGTTCGGGTCAACGAGGACAGCGAGGGCCCATTTGGCGGGCGTGCGCGTTTTCGGGGCGCTGACGCGGCCCTTGGTGTAGGCCTCCATCGCGTCGAGGAAGAACTGCCGGCGCTGGTCTTTCAGCTTGTGCGGGGCCATCGCGCGGATGCGGGCGATGCCGTGGGGCGCTTCCGCGTCGAACTCGATTTCGAGGGCGGGCGTGCGGTACCAGTCCATCGCTTCGCGCGCGAGGCTTTCATAGGCGGGGATTTCGCAGCGCGAGAAGGCGACGAAGAGGCTTTCGATCCGGGGGGCGCCCTTGTCCAGGGCTTCCTGCAGGGTCTCGCCAAGGTCCGGCAGGGCGTGGTTGTAGAGCGACTTCTTGGACAGCTCGACCATCGTCTGCACGCTGGGGGAGACCCGGTGTCCGCGCGCCTCTGCCAGCAGCGAGGCGTAGTAGCCTTCGGACTGGTAGGCGTAGGAGCGGGCGAGGTTGAGGATATACGGACGGCGGCCGGCGAAGAGGGCCGGTTTCGAGATATAGTCCGAGATTCGCAGCACCTTGTGCGGTGTTTCAGCCTGCGAAATGTCGCTCGCTGATTCGACGAGCACGACCCAATCGGTCATGGGGCTCCATTTGAGGGCGCGGTAAGGGACTTCTGCATCCTGAGCGCCGCTTCTCCGTCCGGATAATAAGACTCAAGCCGCGCAATTACGCGATAACCAGCGCTATCGTAAAGGCGGTGGGCCGAAGTATTTGTGGAGCGCACTTCGAGGCGCAGACGGGTCGCCCCCCGGCCGGCCGCAGACTGTTCGCAGGCGGCCAAAAGGCGCCCGCCGATTCCCTGGCCCTGCGCCGTGGTGGCAACGGATATCGAGTAGAGGCGGGCGGTGGTCGATCCGGCGCGGAACAGGATAACGGCGGCGGCATTGATGCCCCGCGGCGTCTCGTGAACCAGCGTCAGCGCCTTGCCCGCGAGCAGGCGGCGCCAGGTGCGCGCGTCGAACCTGTCCTCTTCGGGGAATGATTCTTCGAGTTCCAGAAGTGCGGCTAGGTCGTCGAGGCTGGCCGGCCGGATGCGCGTCCCCGTCACAGGCGCACCATGTCGTCCCGGTGGATGATGGCGGGGCGGCCCTTGTAGCCGAGCAGGGCTTCGGCCTCTTCGGTGCGGCGGCCGGCGATGCGCTGGATATCGGCAGAGGAATAGGCGGTGACGCCCTTGGCGATGGTGCGGCCGGAGGCGTCGCGGATGGCGACGGCGGCGCCGCGCTCGAAGGGGCCTGTGACAGCACGCACGCCGACGGCGAGGAGACTGGCGCCGTTTGCGAGGGCCTTGGCGGCGCCGTCATCGATGGTGATCTCGCCTTCGGGCGTGAGGTGGCCTTCGAGCCAGGCGGCGCGGGCATTGGCAGGCGTCGTCTTTGCGGCGATCAGGGTCGCGCGTTCGCCGGCCTCGATGGCGCCGAGAGGATGCGGACGGTTGCCGAGGGTGATGAGCGTGGAGCAGCCGGCGGCATGCGCGATGCGGGCGGCGGCGAGTTTCGTGACCATGCCGCCCGAGCCGACGCCGGCGGCGGCGTTCGAGCCGGTGGCCATCGCATCATGCTCCGGGGTCAGAGCTTCGAGGAAGGGGATGTGGCGGGCCTCCGGATTGCCGCGCGGGTCGGCGGTGTAAAGGCCGTCAATGTCGGACAGGAGGATCAGCACGTCGGCGCCCATCATCTGGGCGACGCGGGCGGCGAGGCGGTCATTGTCGCCGTAGCGCAGCTCTTCGGTGGCGACGGTGTCGTTCTCGTTGATGACGGGGATGACGCCGGCTTCGAGCAGGGTTTCGAGCGTCGCGCGGGCGTTCAGCCAGCGGCGGCGGTTTTCGGTGTCGCCGGGGGTGAGGAGGGCCTGGCCAGAGGCGAGGCCGTGGGGGGCGAGGGCGTCGCCGAGCGCGGCCATGAGGCGCGGCTGGCCGATGGCGGCGGCGGCCTGTTTCTGCTCGAGCCGGGCCTGATAGGGCGCTCCGAGGGCCGCCCGACCGAGGGCGACCGCGCCGGAGGCGACGAGGATCACGTCCTTGCTGCGCTTTCGAAGCGAGGCAATGTCCGCGGCGAGGTTTGCCAGCCATTCCGCGCGCGGCGCGCCGGCCTCGGCGATCAGGGCCGAGCCGGTTTTCACGACGATGCGCCGGGCGCGGGCGAGAGTGTCTGCGGTCATGCGGGCGAGATACACGCGGGCCGGGGCGTTGGCGAGAGGGCCTGCGTTGACCTTCCGGGCGGAGCGTTCCAGTCTTGGCGGAACGAGGAGACGCCCCATGAAACTTTACAACACGCCGATGCCGGCGCCGAATCCGCGCCGGGTGCGCATTTTCCTGGCGGAGAAGGGCGTGAGCGTGCCGCTGGTGGACGTCGTGCTGGTGAAGGGCGAGCACAAGGCGCCGGAGCATGTGGCGAGGAATTCGCTCGGCCAGACGCCGGTGCTGGAGCTCGATGACGGGACGTGTATCAGCGAGACCGTCGCGATCTGCCGGTATCTTGAGCGACTGCACCCCGAGCCCGCAATGTTCGGGCGAACGGCGCTGGAAGAGGCGCAGGTGGAGATGTGGGTGCGGCGGGTGGAGTTCCAGCTGATGGGGCCGGCGGGGAATTTCTGGCGGCATGCTCATCCGTTCACGGCGCGCGTGGTGGTTCCTCAGTACAAGGAGTTTGGTGAGGCGAACCGGGGCGCCTACGAGAAAGCGCTGATGTGGCTGGACCGGGAGCTCGCCGGGCGGGACTTCGTGGCGGGAGACGTGTTCACGATGTCGGACATCTGCGCGCTCAGCACCGTGGATTTTGCGGACTGGATCGGACTGAACGTGCCGGAGGCGGCGGGGAACTTGCGGGCCTGGCATGCGCGCGTGAGTGCAAGGCCGAGCGCGGGGGCGTGACAGCGCTATTGGCTGGTCTGAACGTACGAACAGGATCTGAATGATCAATCGGCTGCGGAAATGGGCACGAGGCGTCAAACGGGACGCGGTCGCACTCTATCTCGCTGCTCGTGATCCCCGGACGCCTTGGCTAGTCAAGGGTCTCGCAATGATCGTGGTTGGCTATGCTTTTTCGCCGATTGACTTGATTCCGGATTTTATTCCGGTTCTCGGCCTGGTCGACGATTTGCTCATTCTGCCTGCCGGGATCTGGCTGGCTATCCGCCTCATCCCGGAACCGATCATGGCGGAGTACAAGGCAAGTGCCGAAGGGCTTCTGGAGCGCCCGGTGAGCCGTCTTGCGGCTGCCGTGATCGTTTTTATCTGGCTCGCGAGCGCAGGTTTTGTCGGCTGGCTCGGGCTCTCACACTTGTGCCATCAAAGGTGAGAATGCCTAAGGTTTCGAAGACCTATAGCGGGCTCCAGCCTTCTTCCGTATCCGGATCGTCCGAGGGCGGAGCGACCTCTTCGCGGTCGCCCGTGAGGCCGAGCTTTTCAGCAATGGCGTAGAGGGCGGGTTTGACGCCTTCGCCGGAGACGCCGGAGAGGAGCAGGGGCTTGCCCTTGTAGGCCTTCTTCAGGAGCTTCATCTGCTCCTTGACGAGCTCGGGCGTGAGCGCGTCGATCTTGTTGAGGGCAACGATTTCGGGGCGGGCGGCGAGGTCCGGATCATAGGCGCGCAGCTCGTTGCGGATGGTCTTATAGGCGCCGGCGGGATCGTCCTGCGTCACGTCGATCAGGTGGAGCAGCACCTTGCAGCGCTCGACATGGCCGAGGAAGCGATGGCCGAGGCCCGCGCCTTCGGCGGCGCCTTGCGTCACTTCGACCTTTCCCGCTCCACCGTCGAG
>JAIXVM010000090.1 GCA_027482995.1 Hyphomonadaceae bacterium
CTCGCCGCGACCAGCCTGTCCGATCTCAGCCGCAACCTCGCGCAGGATTCGGACCGTACCCTGAATATCATCGGCGTAACCGAGCTGTACCGTGCGGATGCCAAACCGCTCATAGAAGGCGAGCGCCTGCGGATCGCCGCCAAAGCTGCGCACAACGAGATCCGGCTGAAGGGCGATCACGTCTTCCGCGGCCGCCCGCACCTTGGGGATGCCGGCCGCCTTGTCCCGCAGGTAGCTGAACTGCCGCTCGGCATCCTTGGACACAGCAAGGATCTGGTCACGGTCGGCCAGCGCCAGCACGAACTGATCGGCGCAGTAATCCAGCGACACAATCGTTGGACGGGCCGGCTCCGCCTGCGCGAAACCGGCCAGCCCGATCAGAAAAAACGTGGCGAGAGCCCGTTTCACTTGAGCTTCAGCCCCACAAACACGCCGGCGCCCGGTCCGTTATAGCCAAAGACGTCGACCGCCGTCTCGTCCAGCAGGTTTTCGCCGCGCAGCGTAACGGCAACACGGTCCGTGACCGGATATTCCGCCGTCAGCGACGCCAGCGTATAGGCCTCGAGGGCGACGAGTCGCGATGGGAAGGCGCCGAAATCGAAATCCCCCTGCTCCCCCACATGGTCGAGCGCGAGACCCAGACGCAGTCCATCCGGCTGAACCTGCCAGTCGGCGCCCAGAGATGCGGTCAGTTCGGGCACCCGGATTTCATCTGCCCCCGCATCAGTCCGCGAGTCAAAGACAGTCGCCTGCCCGCTGATCGTCAGGTTGGACAGCGCCTGCCAACGGCCGGAGAGTTCCACGCCGCTGCGCTCGCTCGTGCCCGTCCGGTTGCGCGCCGTCGAGGTAAAGTCTGGATTGAACGCGGTGAAGATTTCATTCTCGAGGTCGGCCTCGAAATACACGATCTCCACTTGCGCCGCGCCAAGGTCCTGCGCCCAGGCGATCTCCCAGCCCTGCGATTCTTCCGGCTTCAGGTCCGGGTTGCCGATGAAGCTACCCGTGAAAAAGCCAAAGAGCTCCGTGAACGTCGGATTCTTGACGCTCGTGCCGATGGACGCCCGAAGCCGCCCGCCCAGATCGTCAAACGCATAGCCCGCACCGATGCGCCAGGTCTCGGCGTCGTCAAAACGCCCCTTGTTGTCATCGAAGCGAGCCGATGCCGAAACATCCAGCGCCCCGAGCGACAGGCCGTATTCTCCGGCGACCGCCAGCGATTCAAACGCCTCCGACGCATTCGTCAGGCCGCCGAATTCCACGTCCGCCCGGTCATAGGTTTCGCGTTCGAAATCCACGAGGCCTGTCAGGCGGTGCACCCCGGCGCTGTAGCCCGGCGACCAGCTGAGCTTCGTGCGCTCCCCCGTCGCCGTATCCGCCAGCGCCCCGTCACTGAAATTGTCGCGCGCCACTTCATTGAAGCTCGCCCGGATGACGTGATCAAGCGGTCCGGCCGTCCCGCGCAGCGCCGCGCCCACAAGACGCTGCTCGCCCTCGGTGCGCCGGTCGGCATCATTCAGCAGGCCATCAAAGTCCGTATCCGAATCAAATTCGGACTCGGTCTCGCGCACCAGGCCGATCAGCGAGAGCGACCAGTCCGTACCCAGATCAAGATCCGCCGTGGCGATACCCGACAAGGCCTGCGACCCGTCGTCCTCGCCGCCGGCGCCCGACGCATCGACGCCGTCCGTCGTCAGCCCCGAAAGACCGAGCCCGAACCGGTCGCCGCTCCAGCCGAGCGCGCCCTGCGCCGTGCCGAAACTGCCGCCTTCGGCAAAGCCCGAAACACCGCGCCCGCGCGCCGGCGACAGCCAGACCACACCGCCGATCGCGTCCGAGCCGTGGATCGAGGACGACGCTCCGCGCAACACCTCGATCCGTCCCACCGGCAAGGCCGTCAGCGTGCCGAAATCCGTCTCGCCATTGACCGGGTCAGACACTTCGATCCCGTCATAGAGCACCAGCGTATGGTTCGCCTCGGCGCCGCGCAGGCGCACCTGCGTCAGCCCGCCCAGCGTGCCGGAGCGTGAGACCGCGGCCCCCGGCACCGCCCGCAGCTGGTCGGCCGGATTGGGTGAGGCGCGCACGGCGAGATCGTCTTCCGTCAGTACAGAGACGGACGCCGTCGCGCGGTCCGGCGCCGCCGGCCGGAACCCCGTCACTTCAATCGGGGCAATGACCGGCGCGTCCTGCGCGACAGCAAATGAAGCATGAAAAACAAGCGCCGAAGCGCTGAGCAGAGTCAGTCTGAGGAACATGTCCACAGGTCCTTCTATAGCCGGGAGCACGCGCCCCGCGGCGGGTTCATGACATGTCGCATGAACGGAAGGTGTCCTTCCGCGGCCCCTCGCCTGATCCCGGGCGGCGAGCCATCGACGGCGGAAGGCAGGTCTCCTGGCTCTGCGGATCAGCGTTCTGAAGCGGCCTTCCCGGTTGCCCAGTGGCGTATGGCTTCAGAACTCCCCGCTGACAGTTACGGGCATAGCGCCGGATTCTCACCGGCTTCCCTTTTCACCCGGGCTTCCCCGGGCACCTCTCGCGTAGGTTTTGTGTAAACCGCCTTTGACACGCTCGCAAGCGGTTCCGTTGCGGCCGCGCGGCGCAGGCCCGCCAGCTTATGCCTACAAAATTTCGCCTCACCGGCGACAAAAAACAGAGCCCCACCAAGCGCTTGTAAAATACTTCCCCAAAACTTGCGCACCCCCTCCGCATGCGGAGGTATACTCCCCGCATGCCGACGCTCAGCGCCCTCCGCAACGACCCGCACTTCGCGCGCCTCTTCGCGTTCGTGCATGTCCTGTGCTGGCCGATCCTCGTCTGGCAACTCAACCGCTTCTACAGCTGGACCATCCGCGAAGGCATCCATAACGCCCTCTACAGCGTGAACCGCTGGGGCTGGCTGACCGTCCACTATCTCGGCGACCGGCAAGACCCGGACGCCTACAAGCCCCTCGCCCGAACCTTCCGTCCCCTGACGGATGCCAGCTACGCGAGCGACCCGCCCGCCAACCTCGCCGCACTCGAAACCCTGACGGCGGTTCCCATCCTCCATCGCCTTGCCGGGGGGATTGGCTCGCGCCTTTGGCGCGAGCTGGAGGGGGCTTTGCCCTCAATGTTGGATTCAACCTAGTCCTCCGATCATTCCGGCTTACGCCGGGATGACAAGAATTGAAACTCAGAGAACATCACCGGCCAGCCCCCGCTGCGTCCGGCCAAAAATGCTGCGCGCCGCTCAGATCGGCGCGAGCAGGTGCCCGCCGTCCACCACGATCGTCGAGCCCGTCATGTAGCTTCCGGCCTCGGACGACAGCAGCAGCAGCGCGCCGTCCAGCTCCCGGTATTCGCCAAACCGTCGGAACGCGATCCGCTTGCGCATCGCCTCGCCCGCCTCGGAGTCGAGATACGCGTCATTGATCGCCGTCTTGTAATAGCCCGGCGAGATCGCGTTCACGCGGATGC
>JAIXVM010000199.1 GCA_027482995.1 Hyphomonadaceae bacterium
ATCCGGATCGAGCGCCTGAGCCTGCGCCGCGCCGGCGATGGCCAAAACCATTAGCATAAACAGGGCTTTGAGGCGGTTGATCAAGACGGTCTCCTCGCATCTATCCCGGCACTGGCGACGCGGGGGCAGGTCTTGGCGTGCCGGACCATGATTGTATGGTAGGGTCCAAAATCCGGCAGAATTTAGGGAGCGCGACATGGCAGAGGCGGCAAACGCACAGGACCTGTTTTCAGGCACAAAGCCGGTGGTGGACAGCCACAAGTTCAACGAGGCGAACCTCGCCGCCTGGATGGAGGCGCATGTCGAGGGCTACGAGGGCCCGCTCGAAGTGCGCCAGTTCAAGGGCGGTCAGTCGAACCCGACCTACCAACTGGTGACGCCGAAGAAGAAATACGTGATGCGTCGCAAGCCGCCCGGCAACCTGCTGCCGAGTGCGCATGCCGTAGACCGCGAGTTCACGATCATCAGCGCGCTCTACCCTCTGGGCTACCCCGTCGCAAAGCCTTACGGTCTGTGCACGGACGACAGCGTCGTCGGCACGATGTTCTACATCATGGACATGATGGAGGGCCGCATCCTATGGGACGGCACGCTGCCGGACTATGAGCCCGCGATGCGCCGCAAGATTTACGAAGCGAAGATCAAGACCTTCGCCGAGCTGCACAATGTGGACTGGAAGAAGGCCGGCCTCGAGGGCTATGGCAAGGAGGGTGACTATGTTGCCCGGCAGATCCACCGCTGGACCAAGCAGTACAAGGCCTCCGAGACGATCCACATTCCGGAAATCGAAAAGCTGATCGAGTGGCTTCCGAAGAACATCCCGCCGGGCGACCTGACCACGATCGTGCACGGTGATTACCGGCTCGACAACATGGTGCTCCACCCGACCGAGCCGCGCGTGATTGCCGTTCTCGACTGGGAGCTCTGCACGCTCGGTGATCCGATCGCGGACTTTTCCTATCACCTGATGAACTGGGTCATGCCGCCAGGCGATTCCACGCGCGGCTCGATCATGGCGATCCCCGACCTGAAAGCCTGGGGCATCCCGACGATGGAAGAATATGTGGCGATGTATTGCGCCCATACCGGCCGCAAGGGCCTTCCGGAGCTCGACTATTACTTTGCCTACAACGCCTTCCGCCTTGCTGGTATCCTGCAGGGCATCATCGGCCGCGTCCGCGATGGCACGGCCAACAGCGCCAATGCCGAGTCGAACGCGGCCCGCGTGGTGCCGCTCGCGAGATTTGCCTACACCTATGCGCAGCGCGCCGGAATGGAGGGGTGACGTCACCGGTACCGGGCTCGACCGGCGGTGACGCCGGACGGAAGCTGCTGACTCAAAGAGAGCTGTTCCTGCTGGCCTTTGCCGGCGCCGTCGTCACGGCGAACGCTTACTATATTCATCCGATCATCGCACTCGTTGCGAAGGATTTTGGCGTCTCGCCCTCCGAGATCGGACTGGTGCCCGCGTTGAACCAGATTGCGCTTGCCGCCGGCATCTTCTTCCTGCTCCCGCTGGGCGACCGGTTCGGCAACCGCGAATTGGCCACGCTGTTTGCTACAGGTCAGCTCGCGGGACTTTGCGTCATGGCATTTGCGTCCAGCTTCTGGGTCTTCGTTGCCGGTTCCACGTTTCTCGGCTTTTCGACGATTACGCCGTACCTGCTGCCAGCGTATGCCTCCAAGCGGGTCGAGCCGCAGAGGCTTGGGCAAGCGACGGCCACGCTCACGACCGGCGTGATCGCAGGCATTCTCGTCGCGCGAGTGGGCGCGGGCTGGGTCGGTGAGCACCTGGGCTGGCGCTGGGTCTATTTCGGCGCCGCGAGCGTCATGTTTCTTATTACGCTCCTGCTGCCGCGCCTGATGGAAGGGCGGGAGAAGTCTGATGAGCCGTCACCGCCTTTCAACTATTTTTCCCTCGTCCTGTCGGTGTTCCCGATTGTTCGTCAGTATCCGGAAGTCTTGCTCTCCGGCACAATCCAGGGTCTCGGCTTCGGCATCTTCCTGGCGGTCTGGTTGGGGCTCGGCCTGCATCTCACGAGTCCCGAGATGGGCTACGGCGCCGATACGGTTGGCTATCTGGCAGCCATCTCCCTGCTGAATCTCTTCACCACGCCCACCCTTGGCGCTTGGGCGGACCGGACGGGCCCGCGCCGGGCCCGCGTCATCATCTCGCTGGTTCAGTTCGTGGCGGTCTGCCTGCTCGGGCTGTTCGGCCATAGCCTCTGGCTGTTGCTGATCCCCATCATTGTGATGAACCTTGTCGGCCCGCTGATCGATATCACCGGCCGGATGACGTTCCTCACGCTTCCGCCTGCCGTGCGTACGCGTCTGATGACTGCCTATATCGTGCTGATGTTCATCGGCGGTGGATCTGCCAGCTGGGCCGCGACCTATGTGTACGAACATGAGGGCTGGCACGGCACGGCGCTACTCACGGCGTCGCTCTCGGCCCTGCTGGTCACGCTCTCGTTCATCGGCCTGCGGTTTGACCCGGCGCGCCGCAAGACGGGATGACGGCGGACGCGGCCAGTGGCAGACTGAAGAAAATGGGAGAGACCATGACCGAGATACTGAAAGGCGAGTTGCGCCGCCCGGTGAACCTGCTGACCGAGCAGAAGTATGCGGGCCATAAATCGCTGCACGATGACGCGGAAGCTGCGCGCCTTGGCATCAAGGCCGGGCCGATCGAGGGGCCCACGCACTTCTCGCAGTTCGTGCCGCTGCTCGCCGATGTCTGGGGCCGGGCATGGTTCGAACAGGGGTGTTTCTCCTGCCACTTCCTCAACATGGTGTTTGAAGGCGAAGAGGTCTGGGCGGAAATTGACGAGCCTGCCCCGAATGCCACGCGCACGGCGGCCCGCGCATTCAAGTCCGACGGCACGCCTGTGCTCGAAGCCAGCGCCAGTGTCGGGCCCGATCACGGTGAAACCCTGCTCGAAGCGCGCTTGAAAGCCCTGCGCCCGGCTGGCGACCTCGTGATCCTTTCGGACTTGAAGGTCGGAATGACCGGACGAGACAACGAGATCGTCCGCATGGGCCCGGACCAGCACATGGGCGACCTCTATCCCTTCTCGCTGGCCGACAAGCTCAAGGTCATTACCGAGACCGATCCAATGTATTCCGATGCCGGCGCCTCGCCGTGGGGCCGCGCGGTCATCCCGCTCGAGATGGTCAGTGTACTGGCAAACTATTCAAGTCACGGTGCCCGCTTCCCGGTGAAAAACCCCAGTATCGGTCTCTTCGCGGATCTGGAGATCCGGATGATCGACGGCCCGCTCTTCGTCGATCAGGACTATCTGCTTCGGCGCGAAATTGTAGCTTTGTCGGAGTCCCGCCGGGTTGAGAATTACTGGGTCCGCACGCGTATCTTTGATGCGGCAGGGAAGAAGCAGGTTGCCGAGATGTTGCTCAATCACGGGGTGATGAAGGCCAGCTATCCGCACTATCCGCCCGAACGCCTCGCTTGAAACCCGAGGCCGCCAAAGATTCCGGGTCCGGGACGTAGGTATTTGTCCGGACTGAAAAGGTGTTCTGTCCCGCGCTACAGTCAGATGTTGGCCAGGTCCAACGGCTTTGCGCGGAGGTTACCATGAAACTCAAAACCGGAGCCTGGGTGCTTGTCGCCGATGGCGGTCACGCAATGATACTTGAGAATGAAGGCAGCGCTCTCGCGCCGAAACTCAAGATGTTGCGCGATTATGACGAGCCGCATCCCCGCGCCAGCGACCTCGGCGAGGACAAGCCGCCGCGTGCCTTCAGCCCTGCGGGCGGTCGGCGCGCATCGTTTGAGGGCACAGACCTCCACCAAGTGGAGGAAGACAGGTTCATTGCCCGGATCGTGCACGATCTCACGCAGGCCGCCCACAACAAGGCGTTCCACGAACTCGTGGTGGTGGCCTCGCTTGTCGCGCTCGGAACATTCCGGAAAGCGGCGAGCAGCGACCTGACGAGCCATGTGGTCTTCTGGCTGGACAAGGATCTGACAAAGCACCCCGTCGCCGACATAACCGTGGCGGTCACTCGGGCACTTGAAGAAAGCGCGTCCAGCTAGGCTGTCGCTCAGCTTCTTGGCATTCTGGAAAAGGCGGCGGATAGTCGGCGTTTTCAGGGAGCGCTGCCATGCCAACCTTCAATACCCTCCTGTACGACACACGCGATGGGCATGCCCGGATCACGTTGAACCGTCCCGCCAAGCTCAACGCGCTCTCATACGTCATGCAGAGCGAACTCTCTGAAGCGCTCTGGGAAGCGGACAATGATACGTCCGTACACAGCGTAATTATCGAGGGTGCGGGCCGGGCCTTCTGTGCGGGCTATGACCTCTCCGGGGCGGATGGCGAAGTCCCGGTTTCCGCTGTCGAGGACAAGGCGGCGAAATCCTATCGCGGCCACCGCTCCATCGATGACGATGCCTGGCAGCTGGAGCGTCAACAGCGCTGGCGCATGGCCATCTTCGACATGCACAAGCCGGTCATCGCCAAGGTTCACGGCTATTGCCTGGCGGGAGGCTGCGACCTCGCGCTGATGAGTGACATGGTGATCGCCGCCGACACCGCCACCTTCGGCTTCCCACCGGCGCGCGATCTCGGCGCGCTTCCAAACCAGTTCTGGGTCTATCATTGCGGCCCACAATGGGCGAAGCGCCTGATGCTGACCGGCGACACGGTCACTGGTAAGGAAGCTCAATCCATCGGCCTCGTGATGAAAGCGGTGCCCGAGGCCGACCTTGAGGCTGAAGTCACGGGCCTCGCCGCGCGCCTTGCCTTGATCGATCCGGACCTGCTCTCCGCCAACAAGCGTATCGTGAATCTCGCGATGGAACTCATGGGCGCACGCACGTTGCAGCGCCTTGCCGTCGAAAACGACGTACGCGGACATAATACGCGGGCCGCTGGCGGCTTTCGCAAGTCAGTGCAGGAGAAAGGCCTGAAGGCTACGCTTCGCGCCCGCGATGCGGCCTTCGGCGATGGCCGCGCGCGCGTGGACGGACCGGAACGGCGCGATACGGACGGGCGATTGATCGAGGACTGACGGTTCCAGCGCGTCTTTCACATGAACGAACCTGAACCGCGCATTCAAACCGCGTTCAGTGCTGCCAGTTCAAATTCCAGACTGTTCGAGCGCCAGCTTCATTAAGGCGCAAGACGTAACCCAGGAGTCTGAACCATGAACCGCCTTCTTTCTACAACCGCCGCAGTCCTGTTGGTCTTCAGCCTCGGCACCGCTCACGCGGAGGGACGCAACCGCGTCCGCATTGACCAGTCCGGCTATGCCAATGGCGCCGCGTCTGCCCAGCAAGGTGATCGCAACGGCACTGTCGTTGTGCAGCGCGGCGGCGGCCAGTACGCCCGCGGCGTGCAGTCCGGCTACAACAACTTCCTGCGCATGGACCAGTACGGCACGCGCAACCGCGTCGCGACAGCGCAGTACGGCGAGAACAACTTCGCCGCCACCGGTCAGGAAGGCCGCAACCTGCGCGCCGATACGCTGCAGACCGGTGTCGGTAACGTCTCCGGTATCGCGCAGATCGGCACCAACAACACGGCGGTCGCTGATCAGGATGGCTACAACAACACGTCCGGCATCATCCAGATCGGCAACGGCCAGGACGTGACCGTCCGCCAGCGCGGCGACGACAATATCTCGGTCGTCGTGCAGAGCGGTTACAACTGAACCAGCTTGCGGGAAGGCCGCCCGGTCTTCCCGCATCGCTCGGGCCTCAAGGAACAGGATCCATGAAGACGCTCATCACCGTTGCGGCGCTCGCGGCAATCGCCTCTTGCGCTGCCCAGTCACCCATCGCTGCCTATGCCGATCCAACGCCCCTGGTGGCGCATCCACCCGCCAAAGACAGGGTACGGACGGCTTATGCAGAGCCCGTAGCGTCCGCCGCCTGCAAGATACGGGAAACCCGCACGGCTGACGGCCTTCGGCTTGAGGCGATCGCGCTTTCAGATCAACTTTTGCAAGCCGACTACGAATTTTCGATCTCATCAAAGACCGCCGGCGGGTCGTCAGATGTGACGCAAGACGGCGGGGTCGATCTCGCCGCAGGCCGCAGCGCCACGCTCGGCGTCGCCGAGATTCCGCGCGGGCGCTACCTCGCCGTGCTCACCCTCAATGGTCCGGACGGCGAACTCTGCCGTCTCGAACGCCGCTCATAGGACTCTGTGCCATGCGCCAACGTGCCACCCCATTCTGCTTTGCCCTGATTGCCGTCCTCCCGCTCGCGGGACCGGCCGCCGCCGATGGCGCGCGCGCCCGTACCGTCCAACTCCTCGTGAACGCAGAGCAAACTCAATCGGCTGCGCGCCCGGCGAACACGGTCTCCATCGCTCAGCAGGGGCGCGGCAACGCAGGCAGCATCGCGCAGACCGGAAGCGGCAACACCGCCGGCCTGCGCCAGTTCGGTCGCGCCAATACCGGCGCGATTGTGCAGGTTGGCTCCGGCAACACGGCTTGCCTCATCCAGGCAGGCCGCAATCTTGACGGCGCGATCGAGCAGGTCGGCGACAACCAGACCTCCGGTCTGATCCAGACCCGTTGGGGCACCAGTGAGATTCCGGTAGAGGTCTGCACGACCGCAACCACGCGGGAAGAGGTGATGGCCTACGCCCCTCCGCGTCCCGAGCCATCAGTCCGCGGCCGCGCGCGGGGCCGCCTGCGCGGCGAGCCCTGAGGCGGTTGCGGCCGGACCGCACCGCGTTGATTCTGCGGCAGAACTCATTACCGTCCCCGTAAACATTCCGGGGAAGGACCCAAGATGAAGAAGCTCGCCGCTGCGCTGATCGGCGCTGTCTCCCTTACCGCGATGGCCCACGCGCAGGACGCTGTCATCCAGGCGGGCCATGTGCTCGCGGTGCCGGGAGAAGGCTACCTCACCAACCAGACGATCCTCGTTGAGGATGGCCGCATCGTCTCGATCACGCCAGGTTTCTCCAAGCCGAAAAACTATCTGGTCATAGACTTGAAGAAGGCCTATGTCCTGCCGGGCCTGATCGACAGCCACGTCCACATCACGGGCGAGACCTCGCCCAATGAGCGTATCGAGGCGTTTGAGGATTCGGAAGTCGATGTCGCCTTCAAGGGCGCTGCCTTCGCGCTCACCACGCTGAAGGCCGGCTTCACGACGGTGCAGGATGTGGGTGGCCCGAATGATTCCGTGTTCGGCCTGAGAGACGCGATTGCGCGCGGCGCGGTTCCCGGCCCGCGCATCCGCGCCTCCGGCGAGGCCGTTTCGATTACCGGCGGGCATGGTGACATCAACGGATACTCTGCGGAAGTGATGGCCGCCTTGACCGGCTCCTCCATCTGCAATGGCGCCGATGATTGCCGCCGGGCCGTCCGCCAGCAGATCAAGGAAGGCGCTGACCTCATCAAGATCACGGCGACGGGCGGTGTATTGTCGAACACCTCCGCCGGCCTTGAGCAGCAATTCTCGGAAGATGAACTCGCGGCTATCGTGGAAGCGGCGCACGCGATGGGCCGCCAGGTGACCGCGCACGCGCATGGAAAGGGCGGCGTTGATGCCGCGCTCCGGGCCGGTGTCGATTCGATCGAACACGGCACCTATCTGGATGCGGAATCGATTGCGCTGTTCAAGGAGAAGGGCGCGACCCTTGTCCCGACCGTTCTGGCTGGCGCGACCGTCACCGGATGGACCAACGAGCCCTGGCTACCCGCGCCTTCGCGCGCGAAGGCTGCCATTGTTGGCCCGCTGATGCTGGACATGCTGCGCCGCGCGCATGAGGGCGGTGTCAACGTCGCCTTCGGCACGGACACCGGTGTTTCCCGCCACGGCGACAACGCCAAGGAGTTTGCCTTGATGGTCGAGGCAGGCTTCACGCCGGAAGACGCCATCCGCGCCGCGACGGTGGTTGCCGCCGAGCATGTCGAAATGGCCAAGGACATCGGCACGCTCGAGAAGGGCAAGTTCGCGGACCTGATTGCCGTTGCCAAGGACCCGCTGAAGAATATCAAGGAACTCGAATCCGTCGATTTCGTTATGAAGGGCGGGGAAGTGTTCAAGTCGGCTGACTAGACCGGCGCGGCTGCAAAGCGTTTTGACCTCTGCCCAGCCGCGGCTTAAGGCTTGCAGAGGTGTCCGGTTAACGACCGGGCCGACCGCCCATTTGCATCGAGACGAGACATGGTTACCTGCCGTTCTGGAACACTTTCCGCGTCCATCCTCACCCTGATCCTGCTGGGTGCATGTGATGCACCCCCGCCGGGCACGAAAGCCGCAGCTGACAGCGCCGGCAATCCGGACTGCGTCACCCTCGCGGATGGTCTTTACGAATCTCTCGACGGGCAACTTCTGGCCGTCACCGGCGGAAGC
This sequence comes from Hyphomonadaceae bacterium, assembly GCA_027482995.1. GTDB lineage: Bacteria > Pseudomonadota > Alphaproteobacteria > Caulobacterales > Hyphomonadaceae > Hyphomonas. The sequence goes on from JAIXVM010000199.1 coordinate 8,342, forward strand.
CCCGGCGCCGCGCCGCTTTCCGGCTGGCAGGGCGCGGTCCAATCCACCTTCGCCGGCCTCGGCTTTCCCTGGATGGGCCTCAATGTCCGCGGCCGTGTCGCCGCGCTCACCGGCACGGCGCCTGACGCCGAAGCCAAAGCCGCAGCACTGTCGGCCGCCGAAGCCGCCATTGCCGCCAATCCTGAAGCCGCCGCTGCCGGCCTGCTGATCGTGGACGCGATCTCGGTCGAAGGCGGCGAGCGCGGCGTCGGCGAAGGCTTTACCACACTCGCCAATTCCGGCGTTAATCTCGAGAGTTGCCAGCGCGCTTTCGTCGACACGATGGCCGGCCGCAACATCCAGTTTGAATCGGGCAACGCCCGCATTTCGCCCGTCAGTGCGCGCCTCCTCGACGCCGTCACAGGCGTCGCGACGCTCTGCAACGACTTCGTCGTAGAGATCGGGGGCCATACCGATTCTCGCGGTGCGGACGACTTCAACCTCGCGCTCTCTCAGGAGCGAGCAGACTCAGTGCGGGCCTATCTCATCGGCAAGGGAGTCTCGGAAGACAACCTTCTGTCCGTCGGCTATGGCGAAACCGTTCCGCTGGATCCGGCGC
>JAIXVM010000233.1 GCA_027482995.1 Hyphomonadaceae bacterium
AGAGAGAGAGAGAGAGGCTGTGTGTTTCTGTGCGCCGCACCTGCTCGGCTAGGTCGACCTGGATGAGAAAGTCGGTGTCCGAAAGGGTCGCGATTTCGGCGCGTTCATTCGCGAGGATCAGCAGGCTGACGGTCTGGGAGAGGACATCCACGACCGAGCCGATTTCGGTGTCCGGCAGAAGGTCGTTCGGTGTCCAGACGGCGATCACGATATCGGCGCCCATCTCGCGCGCGACGCTGATGGGGATGTTGGCCGCAAGGCCGCCATCGACCAGCAGCTTGTCATCGAGGCGGACCGCCGGGAACACGCCCGGCAGCGAGATCGAGGCGCGCATCGCCATCGGCAGTTCGCCGGAACCGAGGACGACCGCGTCACCCGTGCCGATATCGGTGGCCACCGCGCGGAAGGGAATCGCGAGATCGTCGAAATCATCGAGGCGGGTGCGCGCGGGCGTGAAGCGGCGCAGTTCCTTCATCAGCATCTGGTCGGAGACCGCGCCGGTGGGCAGCAGGATGCCGGCGGCCGAGACGCCGAGACTGGCCGTACCCGGAAAATCCGCCTGCTGCTGTTTCTGGCGGAAGGTGAGCTTGTCACGGTCCGGTGCGGGCGAGAAAACGCCGGCCCAATCGACCGATCCGACGACCTGTTCCAGTTCCGCGCCGTTCATTCCCGAGGCATAGAGGCCGCCGATCACGGCGCCCATCGAGGTGCCGACGACCATGTCCGGCCGGATGCCGAGGCGCTCAAGCTCCTGGATCGCGCCGACATGCGCGAGGCCGAGCGCGCCGCCGCCGGAGAGGACGAGGGCGACTTTCGGGGGATCGGGCTCGGTGGCCGGGGCCTCCTGGGCGAGGGCGAGGCCGGGCAAGAGGCCAAGGCCGCCAAGGGCAAACACCGCGCGCCAGGATTTCCGCCAGGGAGAAAGGTCCGTCGTCAGCATGAGCTTTCTCCCCGATCCTGCAAAGTGGCGGAAGTCTGCTAACAATTTATGGTGGTTCGGGAGAGACTTGAACTCTCGACCTCGCGATTATGAGTCGCGCGCTCTAACCAGCTGAGCTACCGAACCGTTCGCTGCGTCAGCGAAGGCGCCTGATACACATTGGGGCCGGGGCGTGCAAGCGGCCTAGGCGAGCGGCGTGCGGCGGCGGTCGGCCCAGTCCTTCGCCCAGCCATCGAGCGCCAGAAGCTGCTGGCCGAGCGTGCGCCCGTCCTCGGTCAGGCGGTAACCCTCCTCGCCAGCATCCACGAGGCCGGCCTCCCGCAGCGCCTTGAGCCGGGTGTTGAGCACGGTCGGCGAAATGCCGCCGCAGCGGGCCTGCAGGCTGCGGAAGGTTTCCGGGCCGGGTTGCAGCTCCCACAGGATGCGCAGGGTCCAGCGCTGGCCGATCAGGTCCAGCAGGACCATGATGGGCCGGCCGGTGGTCGAGCCCCGGACGGGTTTTGCGGATGGGCTCATGTTGTGCTCCGGTTGACGCTATCAAATGCGTAGCATATATCTGCTACGCATTTGATAGCAGAAGGGTGACCCATGACCAACCGACTTTCACTGATCGAGCCGCCGTTCGAGCCGGAAATCGACGCGCTGCTGGCGCGCTATCCGCGCCAGGACGGCTATCTGCTGAGCCTGTTCCGGACCTTTGCCAATTCGAAGCGTTTCCTGTCGCGCGGCGTGCCAAACCTGCTCGACAAGGACAGCCCGCTCGCCCTGCGCGACCGGGAGATCGTGGTCCTGCGGGTCACGGCGCACTATGACTGCGAGTATGAATGGGGCGTGCATGCCGCGATCTTTGCGCGGGCGGCGAAGCTGACGCCGGAACAAGTCGCGGCGACGCGGCGGCTGGCCGCCCGTGCGCCGGTCTGGAGCGAACGCGAGGCGCGGCTGATTTCGGCGGTCGACGGGTTCTGCCATCGCGGCGTCCTCTCCGATGATGAACTTGATGCGTTCACGGAGGATTGGTCAAAGGCGCAGCAGCTGGAGATCATTGCGCTGTGCGGCACCTATCATACGATCAGCCTGGTCGCGAACGCGGCGCGCCTTGCGCCTGAACCTTTCGCGTCGCGCTTTCCGCCCGCGTGAATTCAGGCTGGCTCGCCCCGGTCAGGGCACAACCAGCATGAACAGGAACACGGCAAACAGCACGATATGCAGGGCGCCCTGCATGACGGTGGTGCGCCCGGTGGAGAGGGACAGCGTCGCAACCAGCAATGTCAGCAGCAACAGCACGGTATTGGTCGGGTTGACCCCGAGCACGAGTTGCCAGTCGAACACAAGGGCGAGGCCGGCCACGACCGGGATGGTCAGGCCGATGGTGGCGAGCGCCGAACCGAGCGCGAGGTTGAGGCTCGTCTGGACCCGGTCAGCGCGCGCCGCCCGCAGCGCCGCGATTCCTTCGGGCAGCAGGACGAGGCCGGCGATCACCACGCCGACAACGGCCTTCGGTGCACCGGCGCCGTCAACGATCGCCTCGACGGCTGGCGCGAGGGTCTTGGCGAGCCAGACCACGGCGACCAGCGACACGAGCAGCAGCAATCCGCTGATCGTCGCGACCCGGCCGCCGGGTACCGTGGACGCCGCTGCGCTGGCCGTCTGCGCGAGGTTCTCGTGCAGGAAGTAATCACGGTGGCGGATCGTCTGGACCATCACGAAGGTGGCATAGAGCACCAGCGAAATGATGCCGACAAAGCCGAGCTGGGCCGGGGCATAGACCGGGCCGGGCGAGGAGGTGACGAAGTTCGGAAGGACCAGCACCAGAACCGACAGCGCCGCCAATGTGGCGAGCGCGGCGGACACGCCGGGCTGGGCGTAGGTCTGCTCGCCATGCCGCAATCCGCCCACCAACAGGCAGAGCCCGATGACGCCGTTGAGGATGATCATGATCGCGGCCATCACCGTGTCGCGGGCCAGCACTTCGGCGCCGGGTCCGCCCGACAGCATGATCGACACGATCAGCCCGACTTCGATGACCGTGACCGCCACGGCGAACAGGAACGTGCCGAAGGGCTCGCCGACCCTGTGGGCGATCACTTCGGCATGGTGGACCGAGGCCAGCACAGCGCCGACCAGCGCCACGGCCAACAGGCTGAGCCCGAGCGGTGAGCCGGAGAGAGCCGCATTGAATACGGCCGCAGCCAGGGCAGCAGCGGGCGCGGCGACGCTCCACCGGGGAAGAGGTGCATGTGTTGAACTCATCCCGCCCACCTAGGGGCGCGGCGCGCAGATTGCCACCCTTCGGGGCAATCAGGCCGCAAGTTCCGCCACGTGGTCGGCGATGGAGAGCGAGGAGGTCAAACCGGGGCTTTCGATGCCGAGGAGGTTGATCAGGCCGGCGCTGCCATGGGTTTCCGGGCCTTCGATGCGGAAGTCGCCGGACGGGGCACCGGGGGCGACCAGTTTGGGGCGCACGCCGGCATAGTCCGGGCTGAGGCGCTCGACGGTGAGGCCCGGCCAGTAGCGGGTCACTTCGGCATGGAACAGTTTCGCGCGGGCGGGGTCGACGCGGTAGTCGAACGGCGGCGCGGCGTCGTCCGGCAGCCATTCGGCGTCCGGGCCGACCTTGCCGCGGCCGGCGAGATCGATCGTCAGGTGGAGGCCGAGGCTGGAGGTGGTCGGCATCGGGTAAATGAGACGGCTGAAGGGCGTGTGGCCCTGGATGGTGAAATAGCTGCCCTTCACATAATGCGGCGCGGGCAGGCCGGCGGTGTGTGGGCCCTCGATGAGGGAAGCGGCGCGGATGGCATGGTGCCCGGCGGCGTTGATGACGGTGCGGGCGCGGATGGTGGCGGGCGAGGCGCCGCCGGTCTCAAGCCGGACATGGCCGGTCTCGACCGCGCCGGAGAGAAGCGGCGTGCCGAAGGCGATGGAGCCGCCGGCGTCTTCCAGCTCGCCCTGCAGGGCGAGGAAATAGGCATGGCTGTCGAAGATGCCCGAGACGGGAGAGACGATGGCGCCGGTGACCTGCGCGCTCAGGGCCGGTTCGATTTTTCGCACCGCGGCGCCGTCAATGAGGCTCAGCTGTTCCACGCCGTTCGCTTCGGCGCGGGCGAGGATCGCGGCGAGTTCGGCGGCTTCGGCGTCGCCCACCGCGACCACGAACTTGCCGCAGCGCTTCACGGTGACACCGTGCGCATCGAGATAGGCATAGAGCATCCGGCGGCCATTGACGCAGTGGCGCGCCTTCAGGCTGCCCTTGGCGTAGTAGAGCCCGGCATGGATGACCTCGGAATTGCGCGAGGACGTGTGCATGGCGATCTGGTCTTCGGCTTCGAGCACGATGACCTCGCGGCCGGCACGGGCCAGCGCGCGGGCGGAGGCAAGGCCGATCACGCCTGCGCCAATGACGACCACATCTGCCTCGAAACTGTCCGTCATGCGCATCCTGTCAGGGCTGGGTAGAAGCCGCCGCTCGCCGGGGCGGCCCGATTGGTCTAGTATCAGGGTGCATGATCCGACGCAGCCTGATTCTGGCGGCGCTTCTTGTCTCAGGGGCGCCGGTCGCACTCGCAGACATCGCGGGCGCCAATGCGGCGTTCCGGGCGGGTCAGTATGATCTCGCCTTGCGAGAGGCTGCCGCCGAACTCACCGCCGATTCCCATGCCCTGCGGGCCCGGTCGATCCTCGCGAAAGCCATGTGCGCGGGGCGGGAGCCGGACACGGCGGTGCTGCGCAAGGCGCTGGAGGAGGCCGAAGCGGCGCTGAAACTGGACGCGGGTCATGGCGAAGGGCGGCTGCAGAAGGCGATCGCGCTGTCGCTGCTGACGCGGCCGATGGACCTTCTGGAGGCGCGCGATTCCGGCAACGGGCCGAAGGCGAAGGCGCTGGCCGAAAGCGTGCTGGCGGACGATCCGGCGAACCATTATGCGCTCGGCTTCCTCGCGGTCTGGCATGTCGAAGTGCACCGGCGCGGCGGCTCGGTTGGCGCGGCGATGATGGGCGCGAGCCTCAAGACGGCGCGCAAGTATTACGCAGAAGCGGTGCGCCTTGCGCCGGAGGATGCGAGCCTGCGCTGGCAATGGGCGCGCGCGCTCGCGGCGTTCGACGCGAAGAAATACCACGCCGAGATCGAAGCGGAGCTGCAGGCGGCACTGGAGATTGATCCGGCCACGGAGCTCGACCGCGTGATGCAGGGCCGGGCGGAGGCGCTGCTGGACGTGGTGGAGACGGGCAAGCCGCGCGACGTTGAGGCAGCGGCGCTGCGGATGCTGTAGGGCGGGATTTATCCCGCCTCACACGTTCGCGGATTGCGCGGCGGGATAAATCCCGCCCTACACGTCACTCGGCTGCAACCGCTTCCGAATGCGCGGCCTCTTCCGACAGCCAGCGTTCGGCTTCCAGCGCGGCCATGCAGCCCATGCCGGCGGCGGTAACGGCCTGGCGGTAGGTCTCGTCGGTGACGTCCCCGGCGGCGAAGACGCCGGGGATGGCCGTGCGGGCCGAGCCCGGTTCGGTGATCAGGTAGCCGTTCGGGCGCATCGGCAGCTTGCCGACGAAAAGCTCCGTGGACGGCGCATGGCCGATGGCGATGAAGATGCCGTGGACGGGGATATCGCGGACTGCGCCGGTCTTGATGTTCTTGATGCGCGCGGCAGTGACGCCGAGCGGCTGCTCGTCGCCGAGCACGTCTTCGAGGGCCGAATCCCAGATCACTTCGACTTTCGGATTCTTGAACAGGCGGTCCTGCAGGATCTTCTCGGCGCGGAAATGGTCGCGGCGGTGGACGACGGTGACCTTGGAGGCGAAGTTCGTGAGGAACAGCGCTTCTTCGACGGCCGTGTTGCCGCCGCCGATAACCATGACTTCGCGGCCCCGGTAGAAGAAGCCGTCACAGGTGGCGCAGGCAGAGACGCCGAAGCCCTTGAACTTCTGCTCGCTCGGCAGGTCCAGCCACTTGGCCTGCGCGCCGGTGGAGATGATGACCGCGTCGGCGGTGTAGGTCGTGCCGTTCTCGCCGACGGCCTTGAAGGGTCGGCTTTCGAAATCGACGCTGAGGATGTGATCGTTCGCGACCTTGGCGCCCATCTTCTCGGCATGTTCCTGCATGCGCACCATCAGGTCCGGCCCGAGGATATGCGCCTCGCCCGGCCAGTTCTCGACATCGGTGGTGATGGTCAGCTGGCCGCCCGGCTGCATTCCGGTGACGACCAGCGTTTCGCGCAAGGAGCGCGCGGCGTAGACGGCGGCTGTCCAGCCGGCGGGGCCGGAGCCGATGATCAGGATTTCAGCGTGTCTTGTCTCGGCCATAGGGGCCTCCATCGTCTTCGATGCCCCAATATGGGCGCTGGAGACGAGGGTTAAAGCGCTGCGGCGCTCATATCAACGTGAGGCCGGCGTTTATTGCAGCGTGGCGAGGCGGCGATCGGCCTCGGCCCGGGTGATCAGGCCATCGGCCACCGCCCGTTCGAAGGCCACCTTTGACTTCTCGTAGTGCGCCTTGCGGGTGGCTTCGACTTCGGCGAGCTGCTCCGGCGTCAGGTGCGATTCGGGTTTCGAGCAGTGGTCGATCGCTGCCGTTACCTGATCGAGATGGCGTTCGAGGGTCGTCATGCTCAGGCCATGCTCGGCCTGCGCGGCGAGCATCGCGGCTTCGAAATCCGCTGGGGTGGTGTCCGAATCGCCGCCGGAAATCACCACTTCGGTGACGGCTGTGAGGGCGGCAAGGCTGCCGTCCGGTGCGGCGTCTGAAATCTGGCGCGCAATGCAACCGCAACCGGTGATGTTATCGACGCCGGATACGAACTCGATATTGTGGCGCGACACGGTGGCCTCGCAGGCCTGCATTACCGGCACTTCCATTTCTGTGAGCGAAAAACGGGAAATGGCTTCGGCGCGATCTGCTTTGAGGAAGCTGCTTCCCATGAAAGCGGCGGCGCACACCAACGCAAAGCCACCGCCGTATGTTGCGAGCATGTTCACGAGAGGCCTCCGTCAATGCGATGCCAGTGAAGCTTAGCCGCTCAACCCTGAGATCCTGTTCCGGCAACCGGTGGAATTTTACCGAACCGGTTCAGCGCCTGCGATGACTTCGACGGTCGCGTGGCTGGCGCCGAAGGCGTGGGCGAGGCGTTCCTTCACGGCGCGGCGGACCGCCTCGGCGCTGGCGCCGGGGGCGAGGGTGACGTCGAGCGTCACCAGCGGACGCGATTCGGTCAGCGCCCAGGCGTGAACGTGGCTGACGCCCGCGACGCCGGGGACGTGGGCTTTCAGGTCAGCGATGATGCGGCTGGCTTCGAGGCCCTCCGGGGTGCCCTCGATGAGGATATGGCCGGCGTCGCGGACGATGCGCACACCGCCGACAAGGGCGAGGCCCGCGACCAGGATGGAGAGCAGCGGGTCAGCGATGTACCAGCCCTGCCAGAGGATCAGGATCGCGGCGAGGATGGCCGCGACGGAGCCGAGCAGGTCGCCGGCGACATGCCAGAGGGCGCCGCGCAGGTTGATGTCTTCCTTGTGCCCGCCGCCATGCAGGATGGCGAAGGCGATGACGTTGACGACGAGGCCGAGGACGGCGACGCCGAGCATCAGCTCGCCGAGGACCGGCGAGGGCAGCAGCAGACGGTTGACGGCTTCCCAGACGATCCACAGCGCGAGCAGGATCAGCAGCACGCCATTGGTGAAGGCGGCGAGCACCTTCATCCGGCCGAAGCCGAAGCTGCGTTCCGGATCGGCCGGGCGGGCGGCGAGCTTGTAGCCGAGCCAGGCGAGCAGCAGCGAGCCGGTATCGGTCAGCATGTGCGCGGCGTCTGCCATCAGGGCGAGCGAGCCGGACACGATGCCGCCAATGACTTCGGCGAACATGAACCCGCCCGTCAGCAGCGCCGCGAGCACAACGCGGCGGCGCGAGTCGGCGCTGGTCATGTCGGCGTCGTGGGCGTGGGAATGCCCGTGCCCGTGCCCGTGCGCGTGCCCGTGAGCGTGGTCGTGCGCATGATCGTGCGAAGACCCGTGCGCATGCCCGTGGGCATGGTCATGGGCGTGCGCGTCATCGGGGCAGTCAGGGGCGATGTGGTTGTGCATGCGCGGGGGGTGGCGGTTGCGGGCCGATCCGTCAATCGGCGCGTGATAGCATAACGGTGGCCCGATAGGGTATGCTTCCGCGTAATGCATGGCCACGCCAAGAGGGCCAGCAGCGGGAGGACAACATGGGCGAGATTCGCCTTCGACAGCTCGTGATCGCGGCTGAAAAACTGGACGTGGCCGATGCGTTGGCCGAGGTGCTTGGGCTGGGCGAGGCGTTTCCCGATCCCGGCGTGGCCGAGTTCGGCCTCGTCAACCGTGTCTACGCCATCGGCGACCAGTTCCTCGAAGTGGTGGTGCCGACCGCGCTGACGGCGCCGGCAGCACGCTTCCTCGCGCGCGGCGGCGACGGCGGATACATGGCGATCTTCCAGACGGATGACCTCGCGGTGGCCCGCGCGCGGGTGGACGCGCTCAAGATCCGCCGTGTGTGGAACATCGACCTGCCCGACATTTCCGCGAGCCACCTTCATCCCGGCGATATCGGCGCCGCGATTGTCTCGATCGACGAGGCGCGTCCGGCGGCCAGCTGGCGATGGGGCGGGCCGGGCTGGGAGACGCGCGCCTCGGCGGGCAAGCTCACCGGCGCGGTGATCACCAGCGACGTGCCGGACCGCCTCGCCGCGCACTGGGGCGCCGCGCTGGGCGTGGAGGCGAATGGCGGCAAGCTACAGCTCGCGGATGCGGTGCTGGAGTTCCGTCAGGGTACGGAGGAGCGCCTGGCGGCATTCCGGGTGAGTGTGCCCGATACAGGCGCGGCCATCGCGCGGGCGAAGGCGCTCGGGCTCGAGGTGAGCGGCAACGAGGTGCGGATTGGCGGCGTGGATATCGTGTTCGGGTGAGGTGCCGCCGGCTCAGCCCCAGAGCGCGGGGCCAGGCGGTGAAACCAGTCCGCCGGTGAACACCAAACCGTCGGCGATATCCTCGGCGAGCCAGAGCGGCCCGTCCACGTCGGCAGCGTCGGCGAGGCCTGCAAGCAGCACGGCGGGCGCCATCGACAGCGAGCCCGCCACCATGCAGCCGACCATCACGCCCAGGCCGGACTGGCGCGCGGCGCGCACCATCGCCAGCGCCTCGGTGAAACCGCCCGTCTTGTCGAGCTTGACGTTCACGGCGTCGTAGCTTCGCGCGAGAGTCTGGATGTCGGCGCGCGTGTGCGCACTTTCGTCCGCACACACCGCAACCGGACCCGGCCTGCGGATGAGCGCTTCGTCCTTGCCGGAGGGAAACGGCTGCTCGATGAGCACCACGCCGAGTTTCGCCGCGGCCTTCGCGAGCGCCGGGAAGGTCTCGGCGATCAGGCCTTCATTGGCGTCAAGGATCAGGCGCGCGTCCGGGCGGGCGAGGTGGACGGCCTTGATCCGTGCGACGTCGTCCTCGGCGCCGATCTTGAGTTTGAGCAGTTTGCCGGGGGCCGCCTTCGCCGCCTCGGCCATCGCGTCCGGCGCGGCGAGGCTGATCGTGACGGCCGTTTCGACAGGCCGGGGCGCGGGCAGGCCGGCACGTTGCCAGACCGGCACGCCGGTCGTCTTGGCTTCGAGGTCCCAGAGCGCGCAGTCCAGCGCGCAGCGCGCGGCGCCCGCGGGGAGCGCGGCTTGCAGGCCCGCAAGGTCCATCCCGCCCTCGATCTGGCTGCGCAGGCTCTCGATGGCCGCGGCCACGGTGTCGACCGTTTCGCCATACCGTCCATAGGGCACACATTCGCCCCGCCCGGCGGCGCCGCCCTCGGTGATGCGCACCCGAACAGTCTCCGCCTCGGTCTTGGCGCCACGCGAAATTGCAAAGGCAGCGCGCAGCGGAGAGGAAATTCTTGCGATTTCAAGCTCGCGATTGCGCATAAGTTAATCCCGAGGGGTGAATTGAGTTGGACTGGCGTGCGGCGTGCTTAAGCATGTTTTGCTACAGAGGTCAGGCCCGCACTGAATATGAAGTCCCCTGTCACCCCCGGTTTCGCGCTTGAAAAAAGCGGCGAAGAAACGGTTCTCCGTCTGACGGGGGATTGGACCGTGGCGACTTTGCAGACCGTGGAGGCTGCTTTCGGGACGACCCGCCTTCCGGACGGCGCGGGGATCGATGTCTCGGCCCTGGGCAAGCTCGACACCGCCGGTGCCTTCCTGATCGACCGCCTGCTGAGGGCCTCGAACGCCTATCCGCCGCGCCTGATCGGGGATCATGCGTCGGCGGCGAGCCTGATCGAGCAGGTGCATGCCGCCGCCGATCCCTGCGAGCCGCCCCCGCCCCGGCCGCATGGCTTTGTCGACATGCTGGAACGGATCGGGCGCGGCACGGTCGCGGTGTTCACCGAGGTGACTGCCACGCTCGCCTTTCTTGGCGAGACGATGTTCACCATCGCCCGTCTGATCGTTCAGCCATGGAAGCTGCGCTGGACCTCGATCGTTGCCGTCATGGAAGAGGCGGGGCTGAATGCCATGCCGATCGTGGCGTTCCTAACCTTCTTTGTCGGCATGGTCGTCGCCTATATCGGCGCCACCACGCTGCGCGACTTCGACCTGGAAATCTTCACGGTCGAACTGATCGGCTATTCGATGCTGCGCGAGTTCGGCGTGGTGCTGACCGGCATCGTGCTGGCGGGCCGCACCAACTCGTCCTTCACCGCGCAGATCGGCACGATGAAGATGCGCCAGGAAATCGACGCGATGCAGACGCTCGGCCTGAAGCCGATGGACGTGATTGTCGCGCCGCGCGTCATCGCGATGGTTGTGATGACCCCGATCCTCTCTTTCGTTGCGACGCTGGCGGGCATTGCGGGCGGGATCATGGTCGGCTGGACCTCGCTGGACATCAATCCGGGCCTGTTCATCGAGCGGATGCGCGCGTCTGTTCCACTCGACCAGTTCTGGATCGGCATGTCCAAGGCGCCGGTGTTCGGCCTCGTGGTGGCGCTGATCGCCTGCCGGCAGGGCTTGTTGACGGGCGGCAGCGTGCAGTCGCTCGGACACCGCACGACGACGTCCGTGGTGCAGGCGATCTTCGCGATCATCGTCATCGATGCACTGTTCGCGATCTTCTACATGGAGCTCGGCATATGACCGCAGAGCCGATCATCCGCATACGGGACCTGAAGGTCGCCTACGGATCTTCCGTGATCCTCGAACACCTGAATCTCGATATTCCGAAGGGCGAGGTCATCGGCGTCATCGGGCCGTCGGGCTGCGGCAAGTCGGTGCTGCTGCGCGCGATCACCGGCCTGAAGCCACCGGAAAGCGGCGTGGTGGAAGTGTTCGGCCTGCGCCTCGACACGCTGGCGCCGGACGACCGCACGGCGGCCGAGCGGCGCTGGGGCATCATGTTCCAGGACGGGGCGTTGTTCTCGAACCTTACGGTGCGCGAGAATGTGATGGTGCCGCTGAAGGAGCACACGCAGCTCAGCCCCGCGCTGATCCACGATCTCGCGGACATGAAGATCCGCCTCTCGGGTCTCGCGGCCAGCGCCGGCGACAAATACCCCTCCGATCTGTCCGGCGGCATGCGCAAGCGGGCGGCGCTCGCCCGCGCGCTGGCGCTTGATCCGGAGCTTCTGTTTCTCGACGAGCCCACCGCCGGACTTGATCCGATCACGGCGGCAGGCTTCGATACGCTGGTGCGCGCCCTGCAGCGCGCGCTTGGCCTGACGGTGTTCCTGGTGACGCATGACGTCGATACCTTGCACGCGACCTGCGACCGGATCGTGGTTCTGGGCGAGAAGCACGTGCTGGCGATGGGCACCATCCCGGAGCTGAGACAGGTCGATCACCCCTGGATTCAGGAATATTTCAGTGGCCCGCGCGGGCGGGCCGCCGCACCCCCCGACGAACAGAGGACATAGAGGCAAGATGGAAACCCGGGCAAACTACGCGCTCATCGGGGCGCTCGTCCTGATCGCAACCGCCTTCGTGGCGGCCTTTGTGCTCTGGCTCGGACAGTCCGAGTTCCAGCGCGATTTCAAGGCATATGACATCGTCTTCGAAGGGCCGGTCTCGCTCGAGGAAGGCGCGGCGGTGCGCTATATCGGCGTCAAGGTGGGCGAGGTCGCCAGTGTACGGATCGACAAGGCGGACCCTTCGAAAGTGCGCACGCATGTGCGCGTTTCGCGCGAGACGCCGATCCGCGAAGACTCCACCGCATCCATCCAGCTCGCTGGCATCACCGGCATCACCTTCGTGCAGATCAGTGCGGGCACCGGCAAGCCGCTGGAAGGCAAGCCCGGCCAGCCGGTGCCGGTCATCAAGTCCGAACGCACGCTGGTCGACCAGATCGTGGCCGGCGGCGCGCAGGCGCTCGGCCGTGCCAACATGACATTTGACGGCATCAACCGCATACTGACGGATGAAAACATCGCGTCGCTGTCGGCGTCCATCAAGAATATCGAGACCGTGACCTCGAAGCTGGCCGCCGATGACGGCCTCGTCAACCAGGCCTCGGCCACGCTGACCGACATGTCGGACGCCGCAACGGCCTTCGAGCTGGCATCGAAGGATTTCCAGGGTGTTGGCACGCAGGCCGGGGCCGGTATCGAGACGATGGTCGCGGATGTGCGCACGGTCGCGGCGTCGGCGACCGGCACGCTTGACGAGAGCCGCAGGGCCGTCGCGGCTGCGACTGCGATCATGGAGGGCCCGGCAACCACGACCATGGAAAACACCAACGCCG
>JAIXVM010000320.1 GCA_027482995.1 Hyphomonadaceae bacterium
ATAATCCTCGACCTGATCGCGCTCGATGCGTCCAAGCGCAAAGTAAATCGCATCCGGATGCGCGAGATACAATCCGGATACGGACGCTGCCGGGCTCATCGCATAGCTCGACGTGAGGGAGACGCCGATATGCTGTTCGGCGTCGAGCAACCGGAACAGCGTCGCCTTCTCGGTATGCTCAGGCTGCGAGGGATAGCCCGGCGCCGGGCGGATCCCGCGATACTTCTCGGCGATCAGCTCGGCCGTCGTCAGGGCCTCATCCGGCGCATAAGCCCAGAGTTCCTTGCGCACGCGCTCGTGCATGTATTCCGCCATCGCCTCGGCAAACCGGTCGGCCAGCGCCTTGCACATGATCGAGGAATAATCGTCGCCCTTCGCCTTGAAGGTCTCGGCAATGGCATCCGCTTCTGCGCCGGCCGTCACACAGAACCCGCCAATCCAGTCCTCACCTTCCGGCGCGACGAAGTCAGAGAGCGCATAGTTCGCACGCTCATTGTCCTTCTTCATCTGTTGGCGGAGCGTGAAGAACGTATCGCCGGTCTCAAGCCGGATATCGTCGCCCACCGCATTGGCGCTCCAGAAGCCCACCACCGCCATCGGCTTGAACCAGGCCTCGCCGATCAGCTGCTGCATCATGGCCTCGGTATCGCGCCAAAGACCCCGCGCCGCCTCGCCGACCACCGGGTCAGCCAAGATTTCCGGATAGTGCCCGGCAAGGTCCCAGGCCGAGAAATACGGCGTCCAGTCGATGTATCGCGCCAGCGTCGCCAGATCGATATCCTTGAAGCTGCGCGCGCCGGTATAAGTCGGCTTCGGCGCTTTATAGCCCGCCCAATCCGGCCGGAACGCGGCCTTGCGGGCCACCGCGAGCGGCAGACGCTCCTTGGGCGGACCATCCTTGCGCGCCTCGCGCATCCGCTCATACCGCGCCCGGGTCTGCGCGATCAGCGCCGGCTTGTCGTCCTCGTTCAGCAACGTCGAGACAACGCCCACGGCCCGGCTCGCATCCGCCACATGGATCACCGGCGCGCAGCGGATCACGGGATCAATCTTCACCGCCGTATGCGCCGGGCTCGTCGTCGCTCCGCCGATCAGCAGGGGCTGCGTCATGCCGCGCCGCTGCATCTCGCTGGCCACATACACCATCTCGTCGAGGCTCGGGGTGATCAGGCCGGACAGGCCGATGATATCCACCTTCTCGCGCACGGCCGTGTCGAGAATCTTCTCCGCCGGCACCATCACGCCGAGATCGATGATGTCATAGCCGTTGCAGGCGAGCACGACGCCGACAATGTTCTTGCCGATATCGTGCACATCGCCCTTCACGGTCGCCATCAGCACACGGCCATTCGACTTGGCTTCGGTGCCGAGGCGCTTCTTTTCCTCTTCCATGAACGGCTCAAGCCAGGCGACCGCCTGCTTCATCACCCGCGCGGACTTCACCACCTGAGGCAAGAACATCTTGCCGGACCCGAACAGGTCGCCGACCACGTTCATGCCGTCCATCAGCGGTCCTTCGATCACATGGAGCGGACGCTCCACTGCAAGGCGCGCTTCCTCCGTGTCCAGATCGATGAACTCCGAAATGCCGTGGATCAGCGCATACTCGAGCCGCTTGGCGACCGGCGCCTCCCGCCAGGAGAGGTCCTTCTCCTGCGTCTTGCCCTTCTGGCCCTTGAACCGCTCCGCAATCTCCAGCAGGCGGTCCGTTGCATCCGCCCGGCGATTGAGGATTACATCCTCGACCCGCGTACGCAGCTCCGGCTCGATGTCATCATAGATGTCGAGCTGACCGGCATTCACGATGCCCATGTCCATGCCGGCGGGGATCGCATAATAGAGAAACACCGAGTGCATCGCGCGGCGCACGGGCTCATTGCCGCGGAAGCTGAACGACACGTTCGAAAGCCCGCCCGAGATATGGCAGCCCGGGCACGTCTCGCGGATCACTTTCGCCGCTTCGATGAAATCCAGCGCGTAATTGTTGTGCTCCTCGATCCCGGTCGCGACCGCGAAGATGTTCGGATCAAAGATGATGTCCTGCGGCGGAAATCCGACCTCTTCCGTCAGTATGCGGAAAGCCCGCTGGCAGATCTCGATCTTGCGCGCAGCCGTATCCGCCTGCCCCACCTCGTCGAACGCCATCACGACCACCGCCGCACCGTAAGACAAACAAGCCCGCGCCTGCTCGATGAACTTCGCCTCGCCTTCCTTCATCGAGATCGAGTTGACGATGCCCTTGCCCTGCACGCATTTCAGGCCCGCCTCGATGACGTCCCATTTGGAGGAATCGATCATCACCGGCACGCGCGCAATGTCAGGCTCTGCCGCGATCAGGTTCAGGAACGTCGTCATCGCGAGCACGCCGTCCAGCATCCCCTCGTCCATGTTGACGTCGATGACCTGCGCCCCGCTCTCCACCTGCTGGCGCGCCACTTCGACCGCGTCGCCATAGCGGCCATCGGTGATCATCTTCCGGAACACGGCCGAACCGGTCACGTTCGTGCGCTCACCGATATTGATGAAGCTCTGGGAGGAGTTCGTCATTTTCTTGTTTTCCCCGCGTCCAGCGGCCAGTTTCCATCCGCCACTGGCGGATATCCGTCCACGGACTGATTATACCAGTAGATCCACGCGTTCTCGCCGGTCGCCGCCCCGGCATCATCGCGCAGCGCCACCTCGCCGCGCCGATAAAGCGAGGTCGCCGGATCGTCCGTCACATCCTCGAAGGCGTCCATCTCCGTCACAATCCCGGCATCGTGCACGCGCCAGCGCAGGCCGTGGCAGAGGTCATCGCCTTCCACCACGCCCGGAAAGCCGCCGAGATCCACCATCCGCCCGCGAAACCGGCACAGCGCCTCGAATGTGCCCGCGCCCGCAAGGTCCAGTGATGACGGCGCGCCTGCGGCCCCCTGCTTCAGGAGGCCGTAGAACACAAACAGGTCGCCGCTGCGAACCTCAGCGCCCATCAGGACGCCACTTCAAACGGTTCGAGTCCGGACAATCTGAGCGCCGGCTTCAGAACCGGCACGGCGCGCGGCGCCTTGCCCCTGGCCGCGCCCGCAATCGCCGCGATATGCGGCGGTGTCGTGCCGCAGCACCCGCCGAGCACATTGACCAGCCCGCTCCTCGCCCACTCGCCGAGATGCACAGCGGTCTGGTCCGGCGTCTCGTCATAGGCGCCAAACGCGTTCGGCAGGCCGGCATTCGGATACGCGATCACGCGCGTCTCGGCGACACGCGAAATCGCGGCGATATGCTGGCGCATCAGGTCGGCGCCCAGCGCACAGTTGAGGCCGATCGCCCAGGGCCGCGCATGGCGCACCGAGTTCCAGAACGCCTCGGCCGTCTGCCCACTGAGCGTCCGCCCCGAGGCATCCGTGATGGTCCCGGAGATGATGATCGGCAGGTCGATGCCCTCCTGCTCGCGCAGGTCGATCAGCGCCTTGATCGCCGCCTTGGCGTTCAGCGTGTCGAACACAGTCTCGATCAGGAACATGTCGATGAACGGCGCCATCGCCCGCGCCTGCGCCGCATAAGCCTCACGCACCTGGTCGAACGTCACGTCCCGGTAGCCCGGATCGCTCACCTTCGGCGACAGCGACAGCGTCTTGTTCGTCGGCCCGATCGCGCCCAGCACGCCGCGCGGCTTGCCGTCCTGCGCCTCTAGCTTGCCGGCCACTTCGCGCGCAATCCGCGCGCCCTCGGCCGCGATCTCGTCGGCCAGCGCTTCCATTTTGTAGTCTGCCATTGCGATAGTGGTCGCGCTGAACGTGTTCGTCTCGACGAAATCCGCGCCCGCTTCGAAATACTGCTGATGGATCGCCGCGATGATATCCGGCCGCGTCAAGTTGAGCAGGTCATTGTTCCCGCGTAGCGGCGAGGCCCAGTCGGCGAACCTCTGCCCACGGAAGTCTTCTTCCTTGAGCGCATACGTCTGGATCATCGTGCCCATCGCGCCGTCGAGGATCAGGATCCGCTTGGCCGCTTCGGCTTCAAGTGCGGAAACCCTTGCTTTCACGTCCATGATCATGCCGCCTTTGCGGATTGAGGTTTGAGACCCAGCAGCCGGCACGTCGAGAGCGCCAGGCTCGCCCGGTTCAGGGTATAGAAATGGAAGTCGCGCACGCCGCGCTCATGCAGCTTGTGGCAAAGCTCCGCCGCCACCGTCGCCGTCACGAGATCGCGCGTCTCGTCATCTTCCTCAAGGCCCTCATACAGCCGCTCCAGCCAATGCGGCACCGCCGCCCCGCACAGCGCCGATATGCGCTTCAGCCCGTTGAAGTTC
>JAIXVM010000157.1 GCA_027482995.1 Hyphomonadaceae bacterium
CACCAGCGCCGCAAGCGCAGCGCCGGTCGCAACACCGGTCTCGGAGGCATAATCGAGCCCCAGCGACAGGACGGCGGCGCCGAGGCCGGCCACGACGAGCATGCCGTCGCCGAGGCTGCGGGCGGCGGCTTCGACCGAGGCGATGAGGTAATCGGCTTCCAGCCCGGCCGGACCGACCGCCTGCGCCACGTCCAGAACCCGGCAACGCGTCCCGGCTTCGGGCAGCGGGCTGCGCATCAGGTGAATCTCGGCGCCTTCCTCCAGCGCAGCGAGCAGGTTCTCAGCAAGGCCCGCATCAATATGGCCGGCATCAAACACGCCGGGGCGGGGGGACGGCGTGCTGACAGCGGCGGCGCGCAGGGCAGCGGCGGTCTTCAGGATACCGCCCGGCTGCCGGAGCGCCTCTTCCAGCACGTCCTGCGGCAGTCCGGCGGCCAGCGCCTCTGCCAACTCGGCATTCCTGGGCGCATCCCCCAGGCGTTCCAGCATTTCAGCGGTCGCCAGCTGCGAGACGCCAAGCAGGTTAGCGGCCGACCAGGCGGCGCGGACATCCCGCAAAGCTGCCGCATTCAGGGGCTGCGGCGGGCGTCCGGCCGAGCGCAGCACGTCCCTGAGGCGCATTTCGGCGGAGATGAGCCCGTCCGCTTCAGCCGCTTCGAGCAGTTCGGTATGTGATTTTGCGGACATGAATGGGGCTCCGGGCCGAATCAGTTCAGCAGAGGGTGCCGGGGGATCCCCGCAGCTGCAAGGCCTTCCAGCCTGCTTCAACAGGCAAGATTGCGTGCAGATGGCGAATGGATTAACTCGCGCGGCAGGGCCATATTGCGGCCATCAAGTGAGGTCAGGACAACACCCATGTTGAAGCAGATTTTCACCTGGTGGAGCGGAAACACGATCGGCGCCGCGTTCGATATCAACCGTCGGTCCAACGCCATTGGTACCGATGAGTACGGCAATCGCTATTTCGAGGAGCGCAAGCCGTCGATCGAAGGCCGCCGCCGCCGGTACGTGATGTACAATGGATTGGCTGAACCGTCGAAAGTCCCGGCGGACTGGCACGGTTGGCTGCACCACACCCTCGATACGCCTCCCACCAAGATGCCGCTCGACCGGCGCGAGTGGGAAATCGACCATACGCCAAACATGACGGGGACACCGTTCGCAACGCGCCCGAAAGGCAGTCTGGCTGCGGGGGACGCCCGCCAGAAGTCTGACGGCGATTACGAGGCCTGGAAACCGGATGCGTGAATCTGTCTTCGAAACGCTGGTCGGCGCCATTGTGGTGGCCGTGGCGGCGATCTTTCTCTGGTTCGCGCTGGCGCGCGGCGGCGAAGCCTCGGCCAGCACTGCGCAGTATGATGTGACCGCGCGCTTCAACAATGTGTCTGGCCTGTCGCGCGGCTCTGACGTGCGCATCGCCGGCGTGAAGGCCGGAATCGTGAAGGCCATCGACGGTGACCCTGATCGCTTCGAAGCGGTTGTGACACTGGCACTCGATTCGAAATGGGCGCTGCCGGACGATACGGATGCGCGGATCTCGACCGATGGTCTGCTGGGCGGTGCCTACATCGCGCTCGAGCCTGGCGCCGGGATGGAAACCATCGCGCAGGATGGAACCGGCATTATCGAGTACACGCGCGGCAGCGTGGACCTCCTCACACTGTTCGCTTCATTTGCAGCGGGCAGCGGTTCGTCGGATGATGCGTCTGCGGATGAAACGGCAGACCCGCTGGAGCTTGAACCATGAAAACAGTTTTCCGCCTGGCAGCCTTCGCTGCTGTTGGTCTCTCGATCGCCGGTCTCGCCTCTGCCGTCTCCTATTCGAAGCAGGACCGCGCCACGCTGCGCGCGCTCGACAAGATCACGGGCCGCTCGACGGACATCGTCGTGAAGCTCGGTCAGCCGGTGGTCTTCGGATCGCTCAATATCGAGTTGCAGGCCTGCTTCCAGTCGCCGCCGGAAGAAGTGCCGGAGAGCGCCGCTTTCCTGCGTGTGTCGTCAACACAGCCGGTCTCAGAAGAACAGCTGGAAGGCGCTGAAGATGCGTCCACTGAAACCGCTCAGCCGCTGATCTTTTCCGGCTGGATGTATGCCTCTTCCCCGGGCCTCAGCGCGCTTGAGCACCCGGTTTACGATATCTGGGTGATCCGTTGCACGGCGCCCGCGCCCGTGAAGCTGCCGGACCGTGTCACCATCCCGCTCGGAGAAGAGCCGTTGACGGATGATGTGCCAGCCACGCTGTCGGGAACCGACGAGCCGCCGGTCATCGAAGAAGTCGTGCCGGAGCCGGAACCGATCGATTGACGGGCGGGCGACGGATGAAACGTCACCTTCAATTGCAGGGCTGAGTGGAGCAGCGCGCGGAATTCGTCGCGTGACACCTCGAACATCCCGAACTGATCAAGATGCGGGTTGTGGAACTGCGCGTCCAGCAACGTGTAACCGCGATCGATCAGGTGCGCGACGAGATGCACGAGCGCGATCTTCGAGGCATCGGTCGCGCGGCTGAACATGCTTTCGCCGAAGAACGCGCCGCCGAGCGCCACCCCGTAGAGACCGCCGACGAGGTCGTCGCCGTCCCAGCATTCGACCGAATGTGCATAGCCCCGGCGATGCGCGAGCGTGTACACATCGATGATGCCGTCATTGATCCAGGTCGTCGGCCGGTCAGGGTGCGGCTCGGCGCAGGCCTCGATGACACGCCGGAAGGCCGCATCGAACGTAACATGGAACGGATCCTGGCAGACCCGCCGCTTCAGGCGTTTCGGAATGTGAAAACCCTTGAGGGGCAACAGGCCGCGGCGTTCCGGGCTCATCAGGAAGAAGCTCGGGTTGTCCCGAGAATCCGCCATCGGGAAGATGCCTTTCCGATAGAACTGCAGCAGGTCTTCAACGGAGAAGGGCGTGGCCATGGGCAAGATATGGAACGTGCCCGGACCGCTGTAAACGCGGCGGCTTAGCCTTCGCTGGCAGCTTCCGCTTCGGCGGCCTTTGCATCGGCGAGGAATTTTTCGAGCCAGTGGATATTGTACTGGCCGGCCACGACATCGTCATTGTCGACAAGGCGGCGATGCAGGTCGAGCGTCGTGAACACGCCGCCAACCACCATCTCCTGAAGCGAGCGTTTCAGGCGCATCAGGCATTCGCGGCGCGTGCGGCCGTGGACGATCAGTTTGCCGATCAGCGAGTCGTAATAGGGCGGGATGCGGTACCCGGCATAAGCCGCGCTATCGAGGCGCACATCGGGGCCGCCCGGCGCATGGAACTCGGTGATGAGACCGGGCGAGGGCACGAAGGTTTCCGGGTGCTCGGCATTGATCCGGCACTCGATGGCATGGCCGACGAGCATCACGTCTTCCTGCCGGAACGAGAGCGCCTTGCCTTCGGCGATGCGGATCTGTTCGCGCACGAGGTCGATGCCGGTGATCATCTCTGTGACCGGATGCTCGACCTGAAGGCGGGTGTTCATTTCGATGAAGTAGAACTTGCCGTCCTCGTAGAGAAACTCGATCGTACCTGCGCCGCGATAGCCGATCTTCTGCATCGCGCGGGCGCAGATCGCGCCGATTTCTTCGCGCTGGATCTGGTTGAGCGCGGGCGAGGGGGCTTCCTCGAAGACTTTCTGGTTCCGCCGCTGCAGCGAGCAGTCACGTTCCCACAAGTGGGCGACGTTGCCGTGCGTATCGGCGATCACCTGGATCTCGATGTGACGCGGGCCTTGCAGGTATTTCTCGAGGTAGACGGCATCGTCGCCGAACGCGGCCTTGGATTCGGTCTTGGCGGTCTTCACCGCGTTCTCGAGGTCGGCCTCGGTCATCGCGAGTTTCATGCCGCGCCCGCCGCCGCCCGCAGAGGCTTTCACGAGGACGGGGTAACCGATTTTCTTGGCGGCCTTCTTGGCCTCCGAGATCGATTCGAGCGCGCCTTCCGAACCGGGCACGCACGGCACGCCGGCCGCGATCATCGCCTGCTTGGCAGCAATCTTGTCGCCCATGATGCGGATATGCTCCGCCGTCGGACCAATGAAGGCGATGCCGTGGGCTTCAACCATTTCGGCAAACTGGGCGTTCTCGGACAGGAAGCCGTAGCCGGGGTGGATCGCATCGGCGCCGGTGATTTCGGCGGCCGCCAGGATGCGCGATTTCTTGAGATAGCTTTCCGAAGAGGGCGCCGGACCGATGCAGACGCTTTCATCGGCGAGGCGCACGGCCATGGCGTCGCGGTCCGCTTCCGAATGGACGACGACCGGGGCCCGGCCCATTTCCTTGCATGCCCGGTGAGTGCGCAGCGCGATCTCGCCGCGGTTGGCAATCAAGACTTTGCGGATGGGGCGGGGGTCGGTCATGCCTACTCGATCAAGACGAGCGGTTCGCC
>JAIXVM010000261.1 GCA_027482995.1 Hyphomonadaceae bacterium
CGCCAGACCCGAAGCCGGAACGGGGCGAACGCCGCCTGCCGCCCGCCGGTCCGCTGCCAGACCGGATCGGCGCGGGCAGCCACTAGCGCCCCAGCCAGACGACCGGCTTGACACCTCCCGCCAGCCGGGCGACCCGCTGCTACCCATGACACGCCCTTCCCTTCCGCCCGCTCGGGGCAAGCTGATCGAGAACGCGGCGCTTGCGCCTTACACATGGTTCCGCGTCGGCGGTCCGGCGGATGTGCTTTTCCTTCCCGAGGATGAGGCCGACCTTGCCGCGTTCCTCGCAGCGCTCGATCCCGCCATTCCTATCACTGCGCTGGGCGTCGGTTCAAACCTGATCGTGCGGGATGGCGGCATTCCGGGTGTCGTGATCCGCCTCATGGGCCGGGCCTGGGGCGAAGTGATGAAGACCGGGGACCTCGAGCTGACCGCAGGCGCGGGCGCCCTTGATCTGGCCGTCGCCAAAGCCGCTGCAAAGCACGGCCTGACGGGGCTGGAATTCCTGTCCGGCATACCGGGTTCGCTCGGCGGGGCGACCCGCACCAATGCCGGTTGCTATGGCCGGGAGCTGAAGGATGTGCTCGTTCGCCTCGAAGGCGTCACCAGCAGCGGCGAGCGGCGCACCTATGGCCCTGGCCATGCGCCGGTCGAGTTCACTTATCGGCATACCGATCTTCCGGACGATTTCATCGTGACCCGGCTCGTCCTCTCCGCCACCGGCACAGGGGACGCCGCGGAAATCTCGGCCGCCATTGATACCCTGCAAACGCGCCGCGCCGAGACCCAGCCGATCCGCGAGAAGACCTCCGGTTCGACCTTTGCCAATCCCGATCCGCCCGGTACACCCGACCAGCGCTCCGCCTGGAAGCTGATCGACGCGGCCGGCTGCCGGGGCCTCCGGGTCGGCGGCGCGCAGGTCTCGCCGATGCATTGCAATTTCCTGATCAACACGGGCGACGCGACCGCCGCGGATCTCGAAGCCCTTGGCGAACTCGTCCGCGCCCGCGTGCTGGAGCATTCCGGCGTCAGCCTGCGCTGGGAAGTGCGCCGGATTGGCCGCCTGCAGGCGGTCTAGAACGTACCCTTCAGTTCCACCGTCAGGATCGGCCCGAACCCGCGCGCATACTTCTCGGAGCGCACAAGGGCGCCGTTCCGGTCCGGCGCATAGGTCTCACGCCAGAACTTGTCGCGCTGATTGAACAGGTTGCCGAGGGCAACCGTGCCGGTCAGGCCGCCGATGTTCTTGTGTTCGAGATAGGCCAGCGAGAAGGCTGGCTCGTTACTGCCAAGCGCGATCTGCGAAATCTGGTATTCCGGCTCCTGTTTGAAGCCTTCGACCACGACGCCCCAGGCCCAATCCGTATTCGGAACATCCTGCCGGAGTTCGACTTCATATTCATAGATCGGGTGGCCGTTGATCGCACGCCGCTCACCGGTGACGGGATCGTCCACCTCGGTATCATAATAGCCGCCGGTCAGTGTCAGCTCCGCGCCCTTGAAGCCTGCTTTTTCGAGCTTCAAGGTGGTTTCTGTCTCGATGGCAAACAGCTTCCCGCTTTCGAGATTTCCCGGGCCCGAGCCCGTGCCGATAGGCACCTGGTCTATAACATCCTCAAGTTCCACGAAGATCGTGCGAACGGTCGATGCGCCCCAATCCTTGAAATCCTTCTGGGCTTCGAGGTTCAGCCGCCAGGACTGGTTCGGCACGATCTCGGGATTGCCGCCCTGCCCATTCTCGGCCTCGAGGTTCACGGACGAAATGAAGTCGAAGAAGTCGAGCTGCCCAACGCGCCGCTCAACCTTGGTGACAAGCTTCAGCGATTCGCTCTGCTGCCAGGACAGGCTCGCCGTGCCCTTCGGCCGTGTGAAACTGCGCACGTTCTCCGCGTCGCCCGTTTGCGACAGCTCGGAATACTCCGCGCCCGCCGATATCTGGAGGCTGAGCTTGGGCGACAATTGCCGGCCATGTGTGAGGATGACCTCACCGCGCCGCTCTTCGACACGGGAGTTGGACAGGTCCAGAGAAATCTCCGTGAGCGGAGCACCGCCCACGCTTTCGAACAGCTGGCTTTCCGCTTCGAGGAAGTTGAAGGCGCCTTCCGCTGAAATCTGCCAGTCGGTGCCCTCTCCGGTCGGCAGGGAGTATTCACTGCGAAGGATGTATTCGCCCTCATCAACCGTTTGCAGGAAGCGCTGATCGAACAGGTTCGTGCCATTGAGGTTGCCAAGTTCGAACCGGTCCACGAATGGGCTGTGCTCGAGGCGAGCAAGGCTGATCAGTTTCAAGCGCCCTGCCCCCAGCCCGAATTCAAGATCACCGCCGACTTCGGCGTTCCATTCGTCCTCCGACCCCGTGAAGAACCGCCGGCCTTCCGGTCCACCGACCGGGAACGTCTTGGAGACCTGCTTCTGGTCTGCCTGGGCTACCTGGGCCTTCGCGTTCAGGTTCGCGACAATGCCGCTGGCGGGCTTCCAGGCGGCCGAGCCCGACGCCGTGATGTTGTCGGCAACGAAGGTGAAGTCCTCGTCCCGCCGCTCGATCACCGCGCCCGCGCCATTGAAGATGTCGCGCCAGCCGGCATTCGCGCCGCGCTCGGGCTCGCTTCCGGCTTCCAGGGTCCAGCTAAGATCCCCTTCGGCGCCAGACAGGGTCACATTGAACTCATCGAATGCGGGCGGCAGGTTTTCCCGGAGCTTCACCTGGTATCTCCAGGTTCCGTCCAGCGCGCCCTTTCCATCCGTCACCACATTGACGACTTTTCCGGACAGTCCAGAAATGTCCGTCTGGTTGCCGTCGAGCACTTCGATGCGCACGACCCGGCTTGCGCCGATCCGGCCGAGCGCTGCGGCAGCGCCGTTGGACTTCGCCGACACCCGCTGTCCATCGATCAGCACGTTGCCCCGGGCCTGACCGAAGCCGCGATTGCCGTTGTCATCGCTCTGGATCGCAAAGCCGGGGACGCGGCGCACCATGTCGAGCGCTGTCTGGGGCGCGAACTGTGCGAAGTCGCCCGGCACGAAGACGGTACGGTCCGTATCGCTCTGGATGGGCGCATCGGTCGTTTCGGCGAAGGCCGTGATTTGGCCCGACAGCAAAAGCGCTGCCACACCGCTCATAAGGAATCGCTGCAACGGCATGTCATTTTCTCCCCTTGGGCGCGCCATCAAGCTGAACTTTCAGCCCAAGAAGTTTGCCGTTTTTCGCTATCGACTTGCCGCTTATCAACAATGACTATGTGTGTAGTCAATCCACAATCGTCCGGCGAGGATGATATTTCTGTAATTCGCCGCAATCGCGCCGGACATGCGCCCCGCGCTGATCTTTAAGCTGCTGTTCACCGCAGCATTCCATCAAGGAACGACAAGCGAGACACATCTCAGAAGGAGGTCACATGAAACGGGTCGCGGTGATTTACGGCGGTTGGTCGTCCGAACGGCCGGTTTCGCTCTCGTCCGGCAAGCAGATGGCCGAAGCGGCGCGCCAGGCCGGCTACGACGTCATCGAGATCGACGCGACGCGCGACCTTGCCCGCCAGCTGGCGGACGCAAAGCCCGACGCCGTGCTCAACGGCCTGCACGGCCCCTGGGGCGAAGATGGCTGCGTTCAGGGCCTGCTGGAGATCATGGGCCTGCCCTATTCCCATTCCGGCGTGCTCGCCTCAGCGCTGGCGATGGACAAGCTGAAGTCGAAAGCCGTTTACCGTTCCGTTGGCCTCGATGTGGCGGAAGACCGCCGTGTCACGCGCGCCGAAGCCGCCGCGGAACACGCCCTGAAGCCGCCCTACGTGATCAAGCCGGTCAACGAAGGCTCGAGCTTTGGCGTCCTCATCGTGCGCGAGGGCACCAACAGCCCGCCGCAGGAACTGACCGGGCCGCAATGGCGCTATGGTGACTACCTGATGGCTGAGGAATACATCCCCGGCCGCGAACTCACAGTCGCCGTCCTTGGCGACCGCGCCCTCGCGGTCACCGAGATCACCACCTTAAGAGACTATTACGATTTTGATGCAAAATACGCGGCTGGTGGATCGCAGCATGTGATCCCTGCGGACCTGCCCGCGCACGTGACCCAGGCAGCGATGGACGCATCGCTCAAGGCTCACCTCGCACTCGGCTGCCGCGGGGCGACGCGCTCGGACTTCCGTTACGATGAGAAGAAGGACCGGCTCGTGATCCTCGAAACCAACACCCAGCCTGGCATGACGCCCACCTCGCTCGTTCCCGAGCAGGCTGCGTACCTGGGCATGAGTTTCGTGGATCTCGTCGCCTGGATGATCGAGGACGCCTCATGCCAAAGATAGAGCGCAACCAGACAGTGCCCTCGGGCCGCCGACGGCCTGCCACCATCATCGATGAAGCGACCGGCGAGGAAGTCCGCGTCTCGTCGATCATTTTCGGAGTGGTGATGCTGATCGCGATCCTCGTGGCGACGGCCGCCTGGATGGGCGGATCCATGTCGCAGATCGGCACCCGTTTCGGCGGCTTCATGGACGACACCTCACGCCTCATCGGCATCGATGTCGAAGACGTCTCGGTCCTCGGCCTCGAGGACAATCCGGGCCTTGCCGAGGAAGTGCGCGCCGCCGCGATGATCGAGCCGGGCGAGAACATGTTCCGCGCCGACCCTCACCTGATCAAGAACCGCGTCGAGAGCACCAGCAAGGTGTTGAACGTCCGCGTGCACCGTCTCTGGCCCGGCCAGATCGTGATCCTCGCCGACGCCGCCGATCCTGTCGCGCTCTGGCATGATGGCCGGCAATGGCAGGTCGTGGACGGCATGGGCCGGGTTCTGCCGGGCGCGCACGCCGAAGATCATCCTGGCCTCCTGCGGCTCGCTGGCCAGGGCGCCCCTGAAGCGGCCCCGCAACTGGCAGCTGCCCTCGCTGCAGCGCCGGACATCAGCGGCCGCGTCGCGGTTGCCACTCGGATTTCAGACCGCCGCTGGGACATGCGCTTCATCAACGGCGTGACTGTGCGCCTGCCGGAAGACACCACGCTGGAGCCCGCCATCGAGCGGCTCGCCAAACTGCAGGTCCGCACCGCGCTGACCCAGCGCCCGCTCGAGATGATCGACCTGCGCAGCGCCGGCCGCGTCTACCTCCGCCTCGCGCAGGCACCTGAGCCTGTCGCCGAACCGGTCAGCGGAGCCGCCGAGAAAACCTGATGTCCGAGCCGGTACCGAAGCGCCCTGCCCGCATTCAGGGCCGCCCGGGCAGCACGGTCGCTGCGCTTGATATCGGCTGCCTGAAGACGACTTGCCTGATTGCCCGTCCGGATACGGACAATCCGCGCCGGATGACTGTTCTGGGCGGCGGGCGGCATCCGACACGCGGTTTCACCGGCGGCACGATCACCGACATGGCAGGCCTCGAACGCTCGATCCGGCTCGCTGTCGAAGACGCCGAACGCGAAGCCGGCGAGCCGATCACCGAAGTGATCCTGGGCATAACCGGGCCGTCGCTCAGTTCGCGGCTTGTCAGTTCGTCGATCGATACCGGCGGGCGGGCGGTGACGGCGAAAGACGTCCGCCGCCTGCACGCGCAGACCCTCTTCAACGCGTCCCAATCCCCCGCGCATCGCAACAATGAGATCCTGTCGGCCTGGCCGATCGTCTACACGATTGACCGCGCAGCCGGACGCGTGCGCCAGCCCGTCGGCATGATCGCCGGACAGCTGAGCCTGACCATGGCGGTCGTCTCGGCGCCGAAGGCGATCGTCAAGAACCTCGTCGAATGCGTGGGCCGCGCGCATCTCGGCGTGCGTCAGCTCGTGCCTTCCGCCATCGCCAGCGGCGCGGGAACGCTGATCGAAGACGAGATCGAGAACGGCGCCGTCTGCATCGACCTCGGCTCCGGCGTTACCGCCGTGTCGGTCTATCTCCACGGCTCGCCCGCTTGGTTGGGGCTCGTACCCGCTGGCGGCGCACACGTCACCTCCGACATCGCGCAAGGCATCGGCACGACGTTCGCCGCCGCCGAACGCCTGAAGCACGTCTATGGCACGGCCGACCTTGAAGGTCCGAGCCTGGCCGAACGCATCGAAGTGCCCCGTCTCGGCGATGACGGCCGGCTGCACGCCTCGAAACTGGAGCGCGCCGAAATCGCGCGCATCATCGCGCCGCGCATCGAGGAAACCTTTGAGCTGGTGCAGGCCATGCTGGCGCGCAGCGATGTCAGGTCGGTCCTGCCCCAGCGCGTCGTGCTGACCGGCGGGGCAAGCCAGTTGCCGGGCGTGCGCGAAGTCGCCGGCCGCATCCTGAAAATGCCGATCCGCCTCGGCCGCCCTGTTCTTGCTGAAACTTTAGGCGAGCAGTTGGCAACGCCCGCTTTTTCAACGGCGTCCGGTTTGCTACTTTATCCGGAATTGGGGTTCACAGACGTCGCGCGGGCTGGCGCATCGTCATTGGAAACGGAAGGCGGCAACAGCCGGGGATGGTTCAGTGAAGGCCTGTTCTGGCTGAAGGAAAATTTCTGACGCCGCAGCCTCTCACTTAAGCGTTTTTTAGCGGCGCAGAGGCATTCTTGCCGCTCAAGCCCGCAGACGCCAGCCCCGGCCGATGCAGACGCAGATTGAGGCGCCATGACCCAGGAAATTAAGCCGCGGATCCTCGTATGCGGCGTCGGCGGTGCTGGCGGCAACGCTGTCGACAACATGATCGAGGCGAACCTTCAGGGCGTCGAGTTCATCGCCGCCAATACTGATGCGCAGGCCCTGTCGCGTTCACGCGCCGACTACCGCCTGCAGCTCGGCCTCGGAACCACTTCGGGCCTCGGCGCCGGCGCACGCCCGGAGATCGGCGCCCGCGCAGCTGAAGAATCGATCGATGACATACGCGCCCGTATCGAAGGCGCCCACATGCTGTTCATCGCCGCCGGCCTCGGCGGCGGAACCGGCACGGGCGCCGCCCCGATCATCGCCCGCGCCGCGCAGGAAATGGGCATCCTGACGATTGCCGTGATCACCAAGCCGTTCGGCTTCGAAGGCACGCATCGCATGCGCCTCGCCGAAGAGGGCCTCGCCAAGATCCGCGGTCACGTCGACACGATGATCGTCGTGCCGAACCAGAACCTGTTCCGCATCGCCAATGACAAGACGACCTTCGCCCAGGCGTTCCGGATGGCGGACGATGTGCTCTATTCGGGCGTGCGCGGGATCACCGACCTGATCGTCATGCCCGGCCTGATCAACCTCGACTTTGCCGATGTCAGCACGATCATGCGCGGCATGGGCACCGCACTGATGGGCATGGGTGAGGCGACAGGACCCGCCCGCGCTCTCGAAGCGGCGCGCCTCGCCATCGACAATCCTTTGCTCGACGACGTGACGATCAAGGGCGCCAAGGGCGTGCTCGTGAACATCACCGGCGGCTATGACATGACGCTGTTCGAGCTCGACGAGGCTGCCAACGAAGTGCGCCGCGAAGTCGATCCGAACGCGAACATTATCCTCGGCTCGGCCTTTGATGCGAGCCTCGAAGGCCGCATCCGCGTGTCAGTCGTTGCCGCCGGGCTCGACGCCGCCGCGCGCCGCCTGCCCATGGCCGTGCCGATCACATCGCCGGTGGTTCAGCGGGCACCTGCGCCCTCAACCGCGCCAGTGCCGGCGCCGGAGCCTGAACCTGAAATCGTTCAGGAGGCCGCCATCGTCGCCGAAGCGACCCGGGTCGCGCCTCCCGTTGAGGAGATCGAAGCCATTCACGAGGAAGACGAGCTGATCGCGCCGGCGTCCGAAACCTACGAGCAGGATGTCGCCGCCGACGCGCGGCCCAAGATCGTCACGCCCCCGCGCACCGCCGCCGTGCCGCCCCCGCGGTCGTCCGGCGTGTTTTCGGATCGCACCGACCCGCCGGCGCCCGACCGGCCGCACCGCGACTCGGCGCCGACGTCCTCGGGCTTCGCCGGCCTGTTCGGTTGGCGCCGCCCGGCACCCCAGAGCCAGAACGATTCCGGTCCCCCTCCAAAAGGCCCGAGCCCCAATCCGCCGATCATCTCGTCACCCGATGATCACCCGGACCCGGCGCCGTTCAACGATGCCGATCTGGAGATTCCGGCCTTCCTGCGCCGCTCCGCTAACCATTAGGCTGGAGTGTGGCCCCCGGGCGACACATTACGCCGGGATTAATTCGCAATACTATCAACGAACTAAGCTCCGCACAGGGGAGTCGCTGTAATACGGCGAAACATCCTGTGTTTTGAGTGCGGGAAGCGCCCAGTCCATCTACGATCCAACAGTAGCGTTCGGGCTGAGGATTAGAGTTCAGATGGCGATTGAGCGGCAAACCACGATCCAGCGCAAAGTCAGTTGCGCAGGTATCGGCGTCCACAGCGGCGTGCGCGCTCGCCTCACGCTGCTGCCCGCCCCTGCCAATTCGGGCATCCGGTTCGTTCGCGTTGATCTGCCGGCCGGCACCGGCGAAATCCTGGCCCACGCAGATTGCGTCTCGGACACGCAGCTCGGCACTACGCTGGCGAACGCTCATGGCGCGACCGTTGCGGTGGTCGAGCACCTCCTCGCCGCCATTTCGGGGCTCGGGATCGATAACCTGCTCATCGAAATCGATGCGCCGGAATTGCCCATCATGGATGGCTCGTCTTCGGTCTTCTACGAATTGCTGATGAAAGCCGGCCAGAAGACCCAAGGGTCTGCGCGCCGCCGGATCCGTATTCTCGAAACCGTCGAAGTCCGCGAAGGCCCGAAGCGCGCATCACTCGCACCTGCCAACAGTGATGTGCTGACCCTGCGCGCCCGTATCGAATACACCGATCAACTGATCGGCGTGCAGCAAATGGCGATGCGCCTTGCGCCCGGCATGTTCGCCCGCGACCTCGCCTTTGCCCGCACATATGGCTTCGCGCGCGATGTCGAGATGCTCCGCTCGATGGGTCTTGCCCGCGGCGGCTCGCTCGAGAATGCGGTCGTGATCGGCGAAGACGGTATCCTGAACCCGGAAGGCCTGCGCGTTGAGGACGAGTTCGTCCGTCACAAGATGCTGGACGCTGTGGGCGACCTTGCGCTCGCAGGCGCCCCGATTGCCGGTGATTATGACGCGGTTCAGCCGGGCCACGGGCTGAACAACAAACTGGTTCGCAAGCTGCTCGCTACGCCCTCGGCCTGGTGCTGGGAAGACGCCGGCGCCAATGTTGCGCTGGCCGAGACGCGCGCCGCCGTCTGACCCGCGGAGGCTGCGAGGGCGCTGTTTCCAAGATTCTTTTGAGATTGGTCGCAGGGCGTGGGCGTTAGCCCATCAGCCCCTTTTCGGCTGCAGCGACGACGGCATCGCCGGTCAGCGCACCTTCCATCTCTTCATCGCCGCGCCCGGCCAGCGAGCGGACGAGTGCCATAAGGTGCGTGCGCACACGCTCATCTTCGATGCGGGAGAAGTTCCGGACGAGATCGATCACCGCCCGTGACGAACCACCCGCCGACTCGGTCTTCTCGACCGCGCCGAAGAACCAGCCCGGCTGGACTTCCAGCACTTCAGCGATCTGGGCCAGGCGGCCTGCGCTGACGCGGTTCGCGCCGGTCTCGTATTTCTGGATCTGCTGGTAGGAAATGCCGAGGGCGTCGGCCAGCTGGTCCTGTGTCAGGCCGAGGAGGATGCGGCGGCGGCGCATGCGCTCACCCACCTGACGGTCCACCGTGTTCGCGTCGCTGAGTTTGCGGTTCGTCATCTACTGTGCCTGCTCTTCAAAATAGCGGAATGGGCTGGCGGGGCAGCGACTCGTGAACGGGCCGTTCCACTATTCCTCAGTTACACATAAGCCGGCTGCAGCAATCGGCAAGCAGTTTCTGGGCCAGGCCCCTGCGGCTTGAGCGCCCGGGCATCCGGAAAGTCTGCCATTCGGGCCTTGGAAAGGCGTCCTCATTCGGGCTAAGCAAACAGACGCATTCCCGAAAGCCGCAAGCACAGGCCGTTCGATGTCCAGATTGACTCCCCTCCCCTTGGCGATTGCCGCCTGCGCCCTGGCCCTCAGCGCATGCCAATCGACCCGGCGCAATACCGAACTGGCCTATGTCGAGCGCCCGGTCGAGCAACTCTACAACCAGGCAGCCGGAGAACTCGACTCGCGTGACTATGCGAGCGCGATCCTGCTGTTCGAGGAAGTCGAGCGGCAACACCCCTATTCGGAGTGGGCCCGCAAATCGATGGTGATGTCGGCCTATGCGTCCTACAAGACGCGCGATTATACGACCGCCATTGCTGCGGCTGAGCGCTATCTCGCCCTTCACCCCGGCGGATCCGAAGCCGAGTATGCGTATTACTTGATCGCCCTCAGCCATTTCGACCAGATCGTCGATGTCGGCCGCGACCAGGCCACGACCGAGCGCGCGCGCACCGCGCTGAATGACATCGTCCGCCGGTTCCCCGACAGCGAGTACGCCAAGGACGCAAACCTCAAGCTCGACATGGTCAACGACCAGCTCGCGGGCAAGGAAATGACCGTCGGACGCTGGTACCTGCGCTCCAACCAGACGCTTTCGGCCGTCAACCGTTTCCGGAACGTGATCGAGACCTACCAGACCACCAGCCACGCCCCGGAAGCCCTGCACCGCCTCGTGGAAGCTTACCTGACGCTCGGCCTCAAGGACCAGGCGCTCGCCGCCGGCGCAACGCTCGGATACAACTACCCGGACAGTGACTGGTACAAGATGAGCTACCGCCTCCTCACCAACGAAGGCGTGGACCTCGAAGCGGTCAGCGCATCTGAAAAGCGCACGTTGATCGAACGGCTGATCCCCGGCGGCAATTAGTCCGTCTACAGATCACGCCTGAATCAGGCATCGCCGATCAAGGTCAGCCATTCGGCTTCCGTCATCGTGCGCACGCCAAGGCCCTCGGCTTTCGTCAGCTTTGAGCCGGCGCCCGGCCCCGCAACGAGGATATCCGTCTTGGCCGAGACCGATCCCGCCACCTTGGCGCCCAGTGCACTCGCGCGCGCCTTGGCCTCGTCCCGCGTCATCCGTTCCAGCGTTCCCGTGAACACAACCGTCTTTCCGGCGACCGGGCTGTCAGACGCGGCGGGGGTCTCGTCCTGGACTTCGATTTCGGCCAGAAGCGCGTCCAGCATCTCGCGGTTGTGCGGCTCTGCTTCGAACTGGACGAGGGCGTTGGCGGCGGCCTCACCGATCCCGTCGATTCCGGTCAAGTCGAGATAGCCCTCGCTTCCCGGCCCTCCCTCCGCCGCCCGCTTCACGGCGTCCCAGAAGCTCTGCCAACTGAGGAACCCCCGCGCAAACTGGCCTGAGGTCGTCTGCCCGACATGCCGGATGCCGAGCCCGTTCAGGAAGCGCGCGAAGTCCGGCTTGCGGCGGGCATCGATTGCGCCGTAGAGCTTCTTCGCCGAGGCGGCGCCGAACCCGTCCCAGTCCTCAAGCGGCGGCAGGCCCGCCGCTTCGATATTCGTCCTGAGACGGAAGATATCCTGAGGCGCACGCAGAACACCTTTCTCGAAGAAGAGCTCGATCTGACGCGCGCCAAGCCCGTCGATATCCAGCGCCTTGCGGGAGACGAAATGCTTCAGCCGTTCCACCGCCTGCGCCGGGCAAATCAGACCGCCCGTACAGCGGCGGCGCACGTCCGCCTCACCCGCCTCATCGGTCTCGCGCACGGCCGCCGATCCGCAGGCCGGACACGTCTCCGGCATCCGCCAGGCGGCCCCCTCACCTGCCGTGACAACCCTCAGCACCTGCGGGATGACATCGCCGGCGCGTTGGATCTCCACCACGTCGCCCGGCTTGACGCCAAGGCGCCCAATCTCGTCTTCATTGTGCAAGGTCGCATTCGAGACGACGACGCCGCCGACAGTGACCGGCTCCAGCCGCGCCACAGGCGTCAATGATCCGGTCCGTCCGACCTGGATGTCGATGCCGAGCAGCGTCGTTGTCGCTTTCTCGGCCGGGAACTTGTGCGCAATCGCCCAGCGGGGCGCCCGGCTGACAAAGCCGAGCCTCTGCTGCCAGTCGAGCCGGTCCACCTTGTAGACGACACCGTCGATATCATAAGGCAGACCCGCACGTTTCGCTTCAATCTCGCGGTAGACTGTCAGGATCTCGTCAACCGTCAGGATACGGACCATCAGGGGATTGGTGACGAACCCCCATTTGCCGAACGCGTCAACCGCGCCCGATTGCGTTTCCGCAAACGGCGCGCTGACCGCGCCCCAGGCATAGGCAAAAAAGCGCAGCGGACGCGATTTCGTGATCGCGGTATCCAGCTGCCTGAGGCTTCCGGCGGCCGCATTGCGGGGGTTCGCAAAGGTCTTGCGGCCTGCCGCCGCCTCGCGGGCGTTCAGCGCGGCGAAGTCATCCTTCGCCATGTAGATCTCGCCGCGGATCTCGATCGAATCCGGCCAGCCCTTCCCCGCGAGCTTCGCCGGGATATCGTCGAGTGTTCGCGCATTCGCCGTCACATCCTCGCCGGTCTGCCCGTCCCCGCGCGTGGCGGCGCGCACCAGCTTTCCCGCCTCGTAAGTGAGACTGAGCGAAAGCCCGTCGATCTTCGGCTCCGCCGTAAACGCCAGCTCCGTTTCCTCACCGAGCGCCAGGAAGCGCCGGATGCGGTTGGCAAAGTCGGCGACATCTTCATCCGTGAACGCATTCTCGAGCGACAGCATGGGCACGCCGTGGCGCGCCTTGGCGAAGCCGTCGCCCGCTTCCGCGCCGACGCGCAGCGACGGGCTGTCCTCGCGCTTGAGATGCGGAAAGGCTGCCTCGATCTCGGCATTGCGCTGGCGCAGGGCGTCATAGTCTGCGTCGGTCAGTTCCGGCGCATCATTCTGGTAATAGGCGGCGTCCGCCTCCGCGATCGCCTGCGCAAGGCGCGCGAGTTCCGCGGCCGCTTCGGCCTCGGTCAACGCGCGGACGGGTGTTGCGCCGGTCATGCATCCTCCAACAACCTCCCCGCGGCGGCCCGCGCCTCATCGGTGATCTCGGCGCCGGACAACATGCGGGCAATTTCTTCCTGCCGTGTCCCCGCATCTAGCGTGGTCAGCCGCGTCCCGCCAGCCTTGCCCGCCTTCTCGACGAGCCAATGCGCATCGGCCGCAGCCGCGACCTGCGGGCTGTGCGTCACCGCCAGGACCTGGCGCTGCGCCGACAGGCGCACCAGCCGCTCGCCAATCGCTGCGGCGACCGCGCCGCCGACACCCTGGTCCGCCTCATCGAAGATCAGCGTGCCCGCACTTCCCGCCTCGGCGAGCGCGCATTTCAGCGCCAGCGACACGCGCGCAAGCTCGCCGCCGGAGGCGACCTTCCGCAGCGGCCCGAAGCCCGCGCCAGCATTTGTCTCGGCCTCGAATTCCACACGCTCGGCGCCGGTCGCGCCCGCCTCCTCGGCCGCAAGCGGGATCAGCGCCACCCGGATCGTTGCGCGGCCCAGTTTCAGCGGCGCGAGTTCGGCGGCAATCGCCGTCTCGAGCCGCCCGGCCGCGGCGCGCCGTGCCTCGCTGAGCGCATGCGCGGCGCCATGCCAGCGCGCCTCGGCCGCACGTTCGGCCTTGCGCGCCGCCTCGATGCCAAGCTCGCCCGCTTCAGCGAGGTCCAGCTTCGCCGCCAGCGCTTCCCATTGCACATTGAGCGCGTCCGGATCGCAGCCCAGCTTGCGGCCCATCGCACGCAGCGCAAACAGCCGGCCCTCGACGCCTTCGAGGTCGCCCGCGTCCAGCGGCAAGCGCTCCAGCCGGGCGATCGCACCCTCGGCCTCACGCACTTCAATCATCGCCCGTTCGATCGCCTCGCAGGCCGCCTTCACCGCCTGTGGAAGCGCGCCTTGCGTGTCTTCAAATCCCGGCAATCGGCAAATCCGCTCTGCCGCCCGCGAGGCCCGGGCGAGCGCTGTCTCCGCATCCGCTGCCGACAGCGCCGCCGTCGCCTCGGCCACCGCTTCCAGCACACGCTCGGACTGCATCAGCTGAGACCGCTCGGCCGTCAGCCGTGTCGCCTCCCCCGGCTGCGGGCCCAGCTTTGCCAGCTCAGCGACAGTCTCCTGCAGCCACACGCGCGCCTCGGCCGCCGAGTGCGCATCCGCTTCCAGCGCAGCCCGCGCGTCCCGCGCCTCGATCCGCGCCGCGTGCGCGCTGGCACACGCTGCCAGCAGCGCCTCATTGCCTGCGAACTGGTCGAGCAGGCGCCGGTGCGTCGCCGGGCGCATCAGCCCCGAGGCTGCATGCTGCCCATGCACTTCGACGAGCAACTCGCCGGCTTCGGCCAGCAGCGCCGCGCCGACTGGCTGGTCATTGATGAAGGCCCGCGCCGGCCCTTCCGCGCGCACGAGGCGTTTCAGCGTCAGCGTGTCGCCTTCGCCCGCCCCGACGCCCTGAGCCGCCAGCAGCGCCCAGACCGGATGATCCGCCGGCGGCGCAAACTCCGCAGCGACGCTTGCCTGCGCCGCGCCGTGCCGGATGAACAACCGGTCCGCCGCCCCGCCGAGCGCCAGCGACAGCGCATCCAGAATGATCGACTTGCCGGCGCCGGTCTCGCCGGTCAGCGCGGTAAAGCCCTCGCCCGGCGAAAGATCGAGCCGGGAAATGAGCACGAAATCACGTATGGACAATGACAGCATCATGCGGGGTCCATAGCACAAGAACAAAAGCGGAACAAACGGAATCTTGCTTGCGCCGCCCGGCGGGTTGCTTTCATCTGCACGGGCGCGGAGGGCGGCCGAGGGAGACGGGGTGGACGCACGCAAGTTTCTTGTGACCGGTCTCGGCGCCGTCGGCCTCGTCATAGCGGCTGCGGCCATCTGCGGTTACTGGTATCTCGGCGCCGCCTGGCTGGCCGGCAGGCTGCCGGTTGGCGGAAAGTCCGCGCACCTGCCGCCCGCAAAGCCCGCCGCCTATCTCTGCGAAGCCGCCTTCCACACCGACATTGCCCTGCCGCTCGACGGCGAAGTGATCAACTGGCGCAAGGAGCTGCGCGGCCATCTGCCGGAATACCTGCCGCGCGATACCTACCTGCTCTTCGGCTGGGGAGACTCGGTCTTCTTCACCAAAGTTCTGTACCCGGAGGACTTGACGCCGTCCCGGGCGCTCTCGGCGCTGGCCGGCCTGAACCCCGTCGCCATGCGCATCGTCCCCGTCTATGGCTCGGACGTGCGCGAAGTCTGCAAGCCCCTGCCCGGCGGCCAGGCCACCAAGGCCGTACTGATCGGCGAGATATTGGAGAGCCTCAAGAAGGATGCGGACGGCGCCTACCGCCCCATCGACACGTCCGTTCCCGGCGAGCTGCTGCTGAACGCCAAGGGCCGCTATAGCCCCTTCAACACGTGCAACCAGTGGACGGCGCGCGCGATCGGCAAGGCCGGCCTGCCGCGCGCCACCTTCGCGCCCTTCGCCTGGAGCGTGACGCGGCCACTCGATCTCGCCGCGGAAAGCGAATGACATGACAGACCGTCCGTGCCCTGACTGGTATGCCCGCCCCCAGCTCGGCATCTTCATCCATTGGGGCATCTTCACGATCCCCGCCTGGGCCCCGCGCGGTCGCGCCATCCACGAGCTCATCGGCGACGATTATGACCGCAGCGCCGTGCTCACGCCCTATTCGGAATGGTACGACAATGCCATCCGCGTCGAGGGCAGCCCGACACAGGTGCGCCACAAGGCCATCTACGGCGACAAACCGTTCACGGATTTCCGCCCCGAATTCGACGCTGCCTCCGAGGCTTTCAACGCCGATGCCTGGGCCGATTTCTTCGTGGAATGCGGCGCCACCTACGTTGTTTTCGTCACCAAGCACCATGACGGCTACTGCCTCTGGCCGACAGCCGTTCCCAATCCCCACCGCCCCGGCTGGAACACAGCGCGCGATTTCACCGGCGAGCTCGCAGATGCGGTCCGCGCCCGAGGCCTTCGCTTCGGCCTCTATTATTCCGGCGGCCTTGACTGGACCTTCCGCGACACGCCGATCGCCAATATCGGCGACATGTTCGCCTGCGTGCCGACGGAAGAAGACTACCGCGCCTACGCCCTAGCCCAGGCGAAGGAACTGATCGACCGCTACAAGCCTTCCGTCTTCTGGAACGACATTTGCTGGCCGGATATCGACGGCGTCATCGCTCTGCACGAATACTACTACGCGGCCGTCCCGGACGGCGTGACGAACGACCGCTGGCTCGCCGCCACGGACTTCTTCAATTCCCTGCGAGACCCAACCTCCCGCGCCAGCTTCAACGCCATGCTGAAAGCCCGCACCGCCGGCGGCAAGCAGGAAGAAACCCCCGCGCCCTTCGGCGATTTCCGCTGTGTCGAGTTCGGCCTCGGCGTCATCCCGAAGCAGCAGAAATGGGAAGCCTGCCGCGGCCTCGGCCTTGGCTTCGGCTACAATACCGACGAGCTGCCGGAAGACTTCCTCGGCGCGCAGCGCCTCATTGATCTCTATACGGACGTGACCGCCAAGCGCGGCAACCTCCTGATCAATATCGGTCCCCGCGCCGATGGCTTGATCCCGGATCTCCAGACCGTCCCGCTCCGCGCGCTCGGCGCCCACCTTCGGCGGTGATCCGCCAGAAAGCTCTCGCTCCATGATCGACTACACAGGCAAGGTTGCCCTCATCACCGGCGGCGCGTCCGGCATCGGCAAGGCGCTGGCCGAAGCCCTCGCGGCGCGCGGCGCTGAGCTCATCATCGCCGACGTTCAGGCCGACGCCGCCACCGCCGTCGCGGCCAGCCTCGGCGGCCTTGCGATCTCCTCCGATCTCTCGGACCCTGCCGCGCCCGCCGCCCTCATCGAAAAGGCGTATGCCTGGAAAGGCCGTCTCGACCTCGTCTGTGCGAATGCAGGCTACGGCCGCAACAAGCGGCTGCTGAAGGAGCCCTTCGACGAAGCGGCGATGAACCTCCTCGCCGTCAACATGTTCGCTCCGATCCGCGTCGCGCAGGCCTATGCCCAAAAGCTCACCGCCGCCGGTCAGCGCGGGCGCCTGATGATCACGGGATCGGAAAACTCGCTCAGCCTGCCGGACGCCGTTCGCCGCAACGGCCTTGGCCTCTATGGCGCCACCAAGCACGGCGTTCTCATCATGGCGGAATGGCTGCGCGAGGAGCTGCGCGGCGAGACGATGGACGTGCACATCCTGCTGCCCGGCGGCGTCTACACACCGCTCATCGCAAAACACATTCCCGACCCGGCCAACCTGCCGCCGGAGATGAACATCATCATGCCGGAACGCTGCGCCGAAATCGCGCTCAAGGGGCTCGACCTCGGCCTGTTCTACATCCCGACTCACGCCCACCTGGCGGACGACATGCGCCCGCGCAAGCAGGGCGTGATCGACGCACTCGCCGCCCTAGGGCTGACAGAGGACTAACCCGCGCGGCTCGCCTTCGTCAGCGGCTCGACCAGCACGGCCTCCGGCTTGCGCCGACCGCCATACCGGCCCTTGAAGCGCACCTTCTCGCCCACCCGCGGCGCGCGTTTGAACGCCGCCGCCTGGAATCGGACATGCCCCTTCACCCGGTCGCACCTGATCAGGCCCACCGCCTTCTGGCGATCGAAGTGGACAATGTCGCCCGACACCCATTCCTCGGGATTGAGATCGGCCACAGCGGCCAGCGCCGGCTTCGTCCGCGCCATGTTCGAGGCGGCGGGCTTGCCGGACCGCTTCTTTCCGAACGCCGCGACCATCATCAGCACCGGCACAATGAAGCAGACCGCCGCGACAGCGGCGACAACCGCCAGACGCGCGCCATCGCTCCAATCCGCCGGCAGCAGATCCATCGCCCGGCCAAGTATCTGATTTTTTTCCATGGCAGCCTCCCTAAAGCGCTCCTAGCCTTAGTAAGCTCAGCGCCGCCTTGAAAGGAACGCTCGCCGCCCTGGAATCAGATGCACACCCGCCGCCTCAATATTGGGCAACCACCGCCCGAACTTTTCGCGCGGCTTCAGAGGCCCTCAAGCTGTGCCAGCGCCGCGCCGACTTTGGTTCGCTCGGCATCTGGCAATCGCAGGACCGGCCGGGGCGGCCGCGCGGAACACAGGCCGAGAATCTGGGCGATCTCGGGAATCACCCGAAACCCGCCATGCTTGCGAAACAGGTTCCACATCGGTTCGAACCGCGCATTCATCTCGTTCGCGCGCGCCGCGTCGCCCGAAACCGAAGCGGTATGAAGAGACATCACTTCTTTGGGAAGCGCTCCCGCCAGGGCGCTGTAAAAGGCTTTGGCGCCGCCGAGCCCGGCCGTGACCAGTCTCGGATCGCCGCTATAGCCAAATTGAATGGCCCCGCCCGTCTCACGCGTGAGTTCCTCCAGCTGGACCGCGACGCTTCCCTCCGCCGGCAACGG
This sequence comes from Hyphomonadaceae bacterium, assembly GCA_027482995.1. Taxonomy (GTDB): domain Bacteria; phylum Pseudomonadota; class Alphaproteobacteria; order Caulobacterales; family Hyphomonadaceae; genus Hyphomonas. The sequence goes on from JAIXVM010000261.1 coordinate 18,282, forward strand.
TATCTTCGCGCCGCCCACGGTCTTCACCTTCGCAAGACGCGCGAATAGCGCCGGGCTGAAGGTAAAGTGAGTGGTCGTTGGATTGTCGTAGAGGCAAATGGGCAAATCCGTCGCCGCCGCAATCCATGCGACATGCTCGAAGACTTCATCCTCCGTGAGCGGAATATAGGACACCGGCGCGAGCAGCAGCGCGTCTGCCCCGGCAGCTTCCGCGTCGCGCGCCAGCAGCACCGCTTCGTCTGTGCGCAGCGCCCCGATACCCGCAATGACGGGTGTCCGGCCGCTTGCCGCCTCGACAGCGGCCGTCACAGCCCGGCGCCGCTCGTCCCGAGTGAGATACATGAACCCGCCCGTGCTGCCGAGCACGCCGATCGAGGCAACACCTGCCTCCGCCAACCGATCCACCAGTCGCCCGAGCGCATCGGTATCGACCGTTCCCGCCTCATCCGCTGGGGTGAGCGGAAAGGCGGACAGCCCCTGAAACAGCGTGCCCGAACGCGCCGTCATCAGATCCGCGCGCACGCCGCCTTCAGCCAGTCCTTCACCGGGCCTTCGAGTTTGCGGCTCAAGAGCTTCCAGACGCGCTTGTGATAATCGTTGACGTAAGCCCGCTCTTCTTTCGACAGCAGCTTCACATCGATCAGCCCGCGCGCGAGCGGCGCAAAGGTCAGGCATTCAAAGCCCAGCATCGGGATCTCGCCGCCGGGAATCTCCGCTGCCGGCGTCACGTATTGCAGGTTCTCGATGCGGATGCCGTACTCGCCCGCCTTGTAGAAGCCCGGTTCATTCGAGACGATCATGCCCGGCATCAGCGGCACTGCGTTCCAGACTTTCGCAATGCGGTGCGGGCCCTCGTGCACGCCGAGATACACGCCCACGCCGTGGCCCGTGCCGTGCTGGTAATCGAGCCCCGCCGACCAGAGCGCGCTGCGCGCCATCGCGTCCAGATGCGTGCCCGTCGTGCCCGCCGGGAAGCGCACCGTGGCCAGCGCAATATGTCCCTTCAGCACCAGCGTATAATGCCGGATCATGTCCTTCGACGGCTCACCGATCGGCACCGTCCGCGTCACGTCGGTCGTGCCGTCGAGGTACTGCCCGCCACTGTCGATCAGGAACAGCGACCCGCGGGCCAGTTTCCGGTTCGACGCCGTCGAGACCCGGTAGTGCGGCAACGCGCCGTTTGGTCCAGCCCCGGAGATCGACGGGAAGGAGAGGTCGTTGAGATTGCCGAGGTCCTCGCGGAACGCTTCGAGCTTCATCACCGTATCAATCTCGGTGACTTCGCCCGACTGCGCCTCGGTATCGAGCCAGTGAAGGAACTTCGTCAGCGCCACGCCGTCGCGGATATGCGCCGCCGTCGTGCCCTTGATCTCCGCCGTGTTCTTGCACGCGCGCGGCAAGGCGACCGGATCGCGCTGGCGCAGGATTTTTACGCCTGCCGCGCCCAGCCGGTCAAAGAACCAGGCCGATGCCACATCCGGATCAAGGCTCACCGTCTTGCCCGACAAGGCGGCCAGCCCGTCTTCCAGTTGCGACAGCGGCCGCAGCGTCACGGTATTGCCAAGGTGGCGGCGCAGCGCGCCGTCCGTCTTCGCCTCGTCAATGAACAGCTCGGCCGATCCGTCCGCATAAAGAATGGCTCGGCCCAGCGGCAGCGGCGTGCAGCTCACATCCCCGCCCCGGATATTGAACGCCCAAGCCAGCGACGCGGGCGAGGTCAGCACGGCCGCCTCCGCGCCGTCCCGCTTCAGCTGCGCGCCGACCGCTTCCAGTTTGTCCGTATGCGCAACGCCCGCATGCTTCACGCCGTGCGGCACGACCTTTTCCATCGGCTGCGGCGGGCGGCTCTTCCAGGCCTTGTCGATCGGATTCTCGGCGACCGCCACGAGTTCGGCCCCGGCCTTCACCGCGGCCGCGCTCAGCGCCGCCACATCATTCGGGCTCATCAGGCGCGGATCATACCCGACCCGCTTGCCCTGAAGCGATTGCTTCGCCAGCCAGCCGAAGGCGCCCGGGTCCGGAATGCCTTCCACGTCCACCAGCGCGGGATCGGTCTGGTCCGCCGCCTGCAGCGTGTAGCGTCCATCGGCGAACAGCACGGCTTTGTCCGTGAACACGAACGCAGCGCCGAACGAGCCCGTAAATCCGGTCGCCCAGGCAAGGCGCTCATTCGCGTCCGGCAGGTACTCGTTCTGGTACTCGTCGTCGTGCGGCACATACAGGCCGTCGAGGCCCTGGGCTTCAAGTTCGCGGCGAAGAAGCGGAAGGTGGGCCCGGCCGTCCTGCGGCCCGCCCTTGATGTCGAATGTCTGTTTCATGATGCCTCTTCTAGCCCGATGCGGGGTAGCTGCAAACGGGCAATTTGGCGTCGATGCCTCAACGCGGCGTTCCGAACCCCGGGGACAACTGTTCGGGAACCCGGGGCAAAATCATTGTCAGGCGCCCTCTGGCGAACATTCGTATGGCGAGCTAGTTTCTGCTCTGTGAGCGGTTTGAAAATGGAACGTTGGAAGAGCTGGGCGACTGGCGTGGCGGTCGTCATAGTCGCTCACGTCGCCATATTCGGCATGATGCAAGTCATCCAGAACGCCGCCCATGAGCACAAGCTGGAGGCCGCGGAAGCGGCAGCCGCCGAAAAAGCCGCAAAGGTGCCCGACCCGGCACCGGTTTTCATCCTCCCGCCGCCTGACGGTTCATCGGGATGACGACTTGATCGAAAAGCTTCAAACCGTGCTTTCGGGCCCGACCGCGGCCGCGACGGACGGCTAGCCCGCCTTCGCAAACACCAGCGTCGACCAGCCGTCCCGCTTGATCTTGCGCTGGAACAGCATGCCGTGCCCCTCGAACGCGGCCTTCACCGGCGCGGCCTGATGGTGCAGCAGACCCGAAAGGATGATCGCCGCCCCCGGCGCCGACAGCCGCTGGATTTCCGGCGCAAGGCCGATCAGCGGTTTCATCAGGATGTTCGCGAACACCGTGTCATACGGCCCGAGGCGGCGCATGTTCGGCGCGTTCGCCCCGCGCACATGGTGCACGAAGAAACGGCTCACCCTGTTCTTCTTGGCGTTCTCGCGCGCAACGAACACCGAGTCCCGGTCAATGTCGCTGCCCGTCGCGAGTTCCGCGCCCACTTTGAGCGCCGCAATCGCCAGCACGCCCGAACCGGTGCCAAGGTCCAGCACCCGGCCGACCTTGCGCCGCCGCCGCACCTCTGCCAGCGCCAGCAGGCAGCCGAGCGTCGTGCCATGATGCCCCGTCCCGAACGCCGGGCCCGCCTCGATCAGCACCGCCGTCTTGCCCGGCGAAATGCCGGACAGCGCATGACTGCCAACCACCACGAACCGCCCGGCATTGACCGGCGGCAAACCTTCCAGCGACAAGGTCACCCAGTCGCGCTCCACGATCTCCTCGATCCGCGCGGTAAGATCCGGCGCCGCTTCCGTGATGATGGCAACGCACGCTTCGGCCTCGTCCAGCGACTCGCAAAACGCATCGAGCCGCCAGGCGCCCCGCGCGTCTTCCTTGGCATCGACCGCATCGGCCGGTGACGGGTCCGCCCAGGCAAGGGCTTCCCAGGCAATCTCGATCGGCCCGCGCGGGCCTCTGGCTGTGATCTGGTACATGGGCGCTGCCGTTAGCCCGCAAACGCGGCCCACGCAATCCACGCCGACGCCGCCGCGCCCACAGCGCCAAGCCCCCGCGCCGCCAGCCTCAGCCGCCCATCCGCCAGCCCGCCCGCGAACCGGATCAGCGCCAGCGAACACAGCACATAGACCAGCAGGAACAGGTAGACTGAAATGGCCGATATCGCGTTGAACTGCTCGACCAGCGCGGGTGTCAGCGTAAGAAAGGCCACTGCGCTCATCAGCGCTCCGTTGAACACCACTTCGCGCACGAGGCGCCCGCCCTCGCCCGGTCCCGTCAGGACGCGGGGAAGGAAGCCCCGCCGCGCGCCGGATTGCGCCGTCTCCGCCGAGACCAGCACCCAACTGGCCGCGCAGCCCATCGTGCGGACGAACGCGGCGCACGCGATCAGCAGTCCCGCCACGGAGCCGACAACCTGCGTCGCCACATCGGCAAACGGCGCGGAGGACGCGGCGAGCACCGCCGCCGGCATCAGCCCGAACAGCGCCGCCGTTGCCGCCGCATAGACCAGCGCGGCGAGCGCCACGCCGCCCGCCGCGGCCACCGCGATGTTGCGCTTCGGCTCACGCAACGAACCCGAGATCGCATTCGCGCTTTCAAGTCCGAGGAAGGCCCAGAAAATGCCGAGCAGCGTTGGCGGCAACACCTGGCCGAGCGGCTCGCCGGTGACGTTCCACGAAGCTGCGAACACGTCCGCATCGAACCGCGCCAAGCCCAGCACAACGGCCATCACGATTGGCGCAAGGCCGATCACCAGCGTTGCGGACGACATCCGCCCGACAAAGCGCGGCCCCGCCAGCGCGCAGGCGGAGAGGATCCAGATCGCCGCGAGGATCGCCGCAAGCCGTCCGGCCGCGCTGAGTTCGATTCCGAAGATCGCCGCGCCATAGCCCACCGCCACGATCACGACCGCCACGACCCCGGCAAAGCACGAGACCCAATAGGCGGCCCAGGCGAGCCAGCCGAGCGCCGGATGAAACGCCGTACCCGGATAATCGGTGAGGCTTTCGCTGCCCGGCCGGATCGTCCCGAGCAAGGCAAATACCAGCGCCAGCAGGACCGAGATGACCGCCGCGATCGCCCACGCGATAAGGCTGGAGGAGCCCACCGCCGCCAGCACCGCCGGCAGCAGGAACACGCCCGAGCCGATCATGTTGCCCGCGACAATGGCCATCGCGAGCACCGGCCCGATCTGGCGCGAGTCTGCCGTCTCGCCGGCCGCGCCGACGGCCGTCACGCCGGATAGCCCGCGTCCCGGCGCAGCCGCGCCTGGAACCAGGCCACCGCGCCTTCATGCCGGGGTGACAGCGGCCCGGCCTTATAGGCGCCGCTCATGATATTGCGGTGGACGATCTCGCACATCTCGAGGTCCTCCGCCGTCACCGCATCGGACAATTTCAGCATGTCTTCCAGTTCCGCGCCGCGCGCCGGATCGAAGAAGTAGAGATAGTCGAGCCGCGTCTCTTCCGGCCCGACGGGTGAGATGCGCTCCATCATCACGCCGTGCTCATACACATTGATGCCGAGCCACGGCCAGGCCCAGGCCCAGTAGCCCGAATAGACATTGTCCGCCTTGCGCGACGGCGCGCGGTGAACCGCAATGTCACCCTCCATGTGAACGGAATACTTCGACGCGTCGATTTCCGCATCGAGGCCCGGATGGATCAGCGGCACGTGATAGCCTTCGAGGTAATTCTCGACATAGGCCTTCCAGTCGCACCGGATCGAGTGCGAGCGCCGCAGCGCATAGGGCTGCACCACTTCATCCGTCCACGACGCATCCACCGGCGCCATCATGTCCCGCACCTTCGGCGCCGCCGCGCTGAGCGTCACGAACAGGAAGCCCCGCCAGGTCTCCAGCCGCACCGGCGTCAGCCCGTGGTCGCGCGGATCAAACCCCTCCGCCGCGCCAAAATCCCGCGCCGATTGCAGCCGGCCCTCGAAGGTGAACCGCCAGCCATGATACTGGCAGGTGATCGCGCCCTCGCAGTGCCCGTCAGGCGTCGTCGCCAGCGGCCCGGCCCGGTGCGGGCACACATTGTGGAACGCGCGCACCACGCCGTCCTTGCCGCGCACCGCCAGCACGGACCGCCCGGCGAGGTCATCGGTCAGGAAATCGCCCGCCGCTTTCAGCATGTTCTCATGCCCGATCAGCCGCCAGGCCTTCGCGAACACGGTTTCCCGCTCCCGCGCGAAAATCTCCGCCCGCCCATAGAGTGACGGATCAAGCGCCCGCACAGGCGTGTTGCCGGGTCCGTCCGCCATCAGGGCACCACACCTTCGACGATCATCAACCGGGAGACCGTATTGTCGGTCCGCAACTGAACGATCGCAGCATATTCTGGCGATTCCAGGAAAGCCTTGGCCGCGTCGTAGCTCGGATACTCAAGCACGACGATCCGCCCGGCTGGCGGCGTCCCTTCCCGGCCTTCGGCCTTGCCGCCGCGCACGAGATAGCGCCCGCCCGCCGCCGCAACCATCGGGGCCACCGCAGCCTTGTAGCCTTCATAGGCCTCCGGATTCGTCACCTGGATCTCGACGATCACATACCCTTTCGGGACGGCCACCGCCTCCGGCGCCGGCGCTGGCGCGCCCGCGCAACCCACCAGCCACAAAGAAGCCGCCAACGCGGCCAGATGCGTTTTCATGTCTGTATCCTCCGCTCGCGAGCAGGCCCCATTCCGTGCGGCAGCGCAACAGGTCCGAGCGGCGGGTTTCGTATTTTTCGCGCCTGGCCTCTTTAAACCTTCGCCAAAAGGGACTATCTGTTTATCGATAAGAACAAGGAGCCCGACCGGGAACCGCCATGTACAGAACCGAAGACCAGATCCTGATCGAAAGCCGCGTGGCCAACGAGAAGAAGAGCGCGGGCGCCGCCTATTTCCTGTGGTTCTTCCTCGGCTGGATCTCGGCGCACCGGTTCTATCTGGGGAAACCCGTCACGGCGATCCTGCAGATCCTCAGCTACTTCATCCTGATCGGCTTCGTCTGGTGGGTCGTGGACCTCTTCCTCATCCCCTCGATCATCGAGGACAAGATGAATGAAACCCGCGGCCGCATGGCCCGCGAGATGAACCGTTACGCTTACTGAGCTGCAGCGGCAGATTTCGCGCCTGGCCCAACTCAATCCCTTCTGATGTGCGTCACCCTCGACCGGCGCAGCCGGTCTGAGGGCCCATCTTCCATGCGCGCATCCTCCGCCGCTGCGGCGCGGATCAACCCAGGTCACACGATGGGCCCTCAGATGGCCTTCGGCCAACGAGGGCGGACACCAGGACAGGACTGCTCGGAATCGGTCCTTGACTAATTACTTTCACAATCATAGAAATATTCGCACCTCGCGAAAGGATACCGCCATGTCCGAATTCGACCGCCCCAAGGGCATCGCCAGCGCGCTTTGCTATGTCGACCCCAACGCCGCCTTCCTCTGGCTGGAGGAGGCGTTCGGCTTCGAGCCCTACATGGTCCTGCTCGACGAGAATGACAAAATCGCCCATTCGGAAATGTCCTTCGGCACCGGCTTCATAATGGTCGGCAGCGAATGGTCTGCCGATCACAAGAGCCCGAAAAACATCGGCGGCAAGAACACCCAGACCGTCCACGTCCAGCTCGGCAAGGGCGAGGACATCGACGCCCATTGCGATCGCGCCCGCAAGGCCGGCGCCGAGATCCTGCAGGAACCGGACACGCAATTCTACGGCGACCGCACCTACCGCGCCCGCGATCCCGAAGGCCATATCTGGACGTTCGGCGTCACCGTAAATGACATGTCCTCTGCCGACTGGGACAAGGCCTCCGGCGGCGCCCTCCGGACCCAGACCCGCCTTTGAAACCCCGCCCGGACCTTGACGCCGCGCTGACCGCCCTCGCTGATCCCGACCGGCGGCGTGCCATCGAACTCCTCGGCAAGGCGCCCCGCCGCGCCGGCGAACTCGCCGAAGCCCTCGGCCTGCCCGCCCCCGCGATGAGCCGCCACCTGCGCATCCTCAAGCAGGGCGGCCTCGTCGAGGAAACCCATCCCGAGTTCGATGCCCGCGTGCGCATCTACACCCTGAAGGAGGGCGGCATGGCCGATCTCAAACTCTGGCTCGCCGACACCGAGAAACTCTGGGCGGCCCAGCTCTCGGCGTTCAAGACGCACATGGAGTCGAAGCGCAAGTGAGCGCCGTCCTCGTCGCCATCCGCGTGCCCGCCGCGCCGGACGAGGCCTTTGATGCGTTTACGGACGATATCGGCCTCTGGTGGCGCCCCAGCGACTTGTTCCAGCTCACCCCGCGCGGGGACGGCACGCTCAGCTTCGATGGCCAGACCCGCCTGATCACCACCCTGCCGAATGGCAAGGTCTTCGAAATCGGCCGCGTCACCGCCTGGGAGCGCGGCGCCCGCCTCGCCTTCACCTGGCGCCAGGCCACCTTCACGCCCGATCAGGTCACCTCGGTCGAGGTGACGTTCCAGGCCATTGGCGAGGAGACCCGCGTCACCGTCACCCATCGCGGCTGGGATACCATCCCGCAGGACCATGTCGCCCGCCACGGCTTTCCGCTTCAGGCGACGCAAGGCCATCTTGCCAATGTCTGGCGCGCCGGCCTCGCGGCCTTCAAGGATAGAGTTCGCTGAACCGCGCCCAGAGCGCAGGCCGCGTCGTCTGAAAGCCTTCCACCACCAGCGCATCCTCCGCCGCCACAGCGTCCGCAGCGGCACATTCGGTCCAGATATGCGAGGTCGGGACCGCCCAACCGCTGTCATCCAGCGTGCCCGCACACAGGATCACGAGATCGGGCGCGACTTCCGGCAGGTGCCACATCCGCGTGCCGCACACCGCGCAGCGTTCGATATTGATCCCGTTGCCGCTGCCGCCAATCCGCCGGAACGTATCCCGCGCGCCGCCGGAAACCGCGACCGCGTCCCGCGCGACGTGCAGGAACAATCCGAACGGCCCGCCGGACAACCGCTGGCAATCCTTGCAGTGGCACGCATTCACCGCCAGCGGCTTCGCCGTCACCGAATACCGGATGGCGCCGCAATGACATCCGCCCTCGAGAGGCAGCTTCGGCAAGGGCGGGCGCGTGATCGAAATGCGTTTCATGACGCGGATATTGCACACCGCTCCGGACGCGCACAACGGATAGGCGTGCATGCCTCAATTGCGCCGGGATCCTTCGCCAACTTGAGATACTTTCCGTCCGGAGAGCTCAGTCATGGACAAGCCTGAACCCCAATCCTATGCCGCGCGTTTCGCCAAATCGTCCGCCGCCGGCGCATCGCCGCTCAAGCCGCGCAGCCAGGCCGACGCGTACATCGCGCGCAATGGCCATCTGGTTCACAAGCTCAAGGCGAAGGACACGACCGGCCGCTGGGCCTATTACTTCGTGCTGATCGAACCCGCGAAAGAACGTACCTTCCTCAAAGCCATCAACGGCGACGGCGTCATCGATCTCGAAGACTATGGCCGCGTCATCGCCTCCTGCTATGGCGAAGCGCCGACGCAGGAAGTTCGCGACTTCCTGAAGGAAAAATACGGCTTCGACGTCTGAGGCAGCGTCCTTGACGCCCTTGCCCGCCTCGCCGACAGTCCGTCCATGAAACGCGCTCTCGCCCTCGCCGCCTTCGCCCTCGCTGCCTGCTCCAGCGTGCCCGCCTCCCTCGCCGAAGCGCCCGCGGCGCCGGCCGCCGAGATCCCTGCCTGGCGGCCCGTCGCCCCGGAAAACCTGGTCATCCTCGACGTGCCAACCGGCACCGTCGCGATTGAGCTTTTCCCCGAAGCGGCCCCCGCCCATGTCGCCCGCCTGCGCGAACTCCTCGCCGAGGGCTTCTATGACGGCGAATACTTCTACCGCGTCATCGAGGGCCACGTCGCCCAGGCTGGCCGCGAGTTCGAGATGGCCTCGAAAGCCTGGCAGCCCGTGCCCTTCGAAGCCGAGCGCGCCATAGCCGCAGACGGCTTCACCCCGCTCGGCAATGCCGACCTCTTCGCGCCCGAAGCCGGCCACCGCTCCGGCTTCGCCGTCGGCCGTGACGGTCAGCAGGAATGGCTGATGAACTGCCCGGGCGCCCTCGGCATGGCGCGGGACGACGCACCGGACACCGGCAATACCGAGATCTACATCCCCCTCCAGCCGCGCCGCTACCTCGACCGCAACTATACGATCTTCGGCCGCGTCATCGCTGGCATGGAGCACATCCACCGCCTGCCCCGCGTCGATCCGTTCACGGAAGAAGAAATGAACGCTCTGTTCGGTGAGGACGAGCCCCTCGCCCAGCAGATGTCCCAATACCGCCGCTCCAAGAACGAATACAACATCATCACCTCCGCCAGGCTCGCCGCCGCGATCCCCGAGGCTGAACGCCCCGCCTACGAAGTGATGAACACAGCCTCCGCCGAGTGGGCCGCGCTGAAGGAGTCCAAGCGCGATTATTCCAAGATCGCCGCCTTCATTGCCCCGCCGGTGAACAAGTTCGACATCTGCTCGCTGCCCGTGCCGGCCAGAAAAGTTGGCGAGTAAGCGCCCGCCGCACCAACCTTACGCATTTATAATCTGCCCCATTCCCTACAGGATTCAGGGTTCTAACCTTCCCCGCGCGCGCCGCGCCCCGAATCCCGCCTGCGCCCGCCTTGCCAGTTTCAAGGCGCCATAGTTTCGTCATTTCCAGTGATGCGGAAGGCAAATGGGGCAAGTGAGTATGGCGTTCGAAGGCAAGGCACAGATTGCAGAAAAACCCGCGGAGTTCGAAGCCCGCCAAACTGGCCGGCGCTGTTTCGTCATCCTTCCCTACGCAACCCCTTCAGGCTCAGGCGATACCGGCATCGATTTCGACGCTGTCTTCCACGAGATCATCCAGCCCGTCGCCGACGATCTCGATCTCGACTGTATCCGCTCCGACCGGGTGAGCCGCTCCGGCCTCATCCACCGCGAAATGATCGAAAACATTATCGATTCCGATGTCGTGATCGCCGACATCACGCTCGGCTCGCCGGACATCTTCTTCGAACTCGGAATCCGCCAGGCCGCCCGCCGCGCCGGCACCGTGGTCATGTGCCATCTCGGCAGCGGATCGGAATTCAACATCACCGGCGTGCGCGCGCTCGACTATGAACTGCCGCCCGAAGGCGCCCCGGCCCGTTCGCAGATCATCGCCGACTGCCGCGCACTCCTCCGTACACATATCAAGAACAGCCTCGACAACCGGGCGACGGACTCGATCGTCCACTCTCTGATCCCCGGCATCAACATCCGCCTGCCCGATCGTCCGCTCCCGGAGCGCCGCTACCATATCTACAAGCTCGGCCTCGCCGGCATGACCGGCCCGAAGGCCGCCCGCCAGATCGAGATCGTCACCGGCGACATTGCCGACGTGGACGATATCGACGTCTGGGTGAACCCCGAGAACAACCGGATGGAACTCGCCCGCCTGCACGACAGTTCCGTCTCCGCCACGATCCGGTATCTCGGCTCGCGCCGCGACCGGCACGGCTTCGTGCGCGATGACGCGATCACCCGCCTCCTGCGCTCGAAAGTCGGCGCCAATCACCGCACCGGGATCGAGCCCGCCACCACCATGCTGACCCGCGCCGGCGCGCTCGCCCGCAACAACAAGGTCAAACTCCTCGTCCACGTCGCCGCCCATCAGGGCGAGCCGGGGCGCGGCTACCAGCTGATCGGCGCCTACCGCAAATGCGTCACCAACGCGCTCGCGGCGGTTGACCAGTACAATACCGAGTTCCCGGCCAAGATGAGCACAAAGTCCGTGCTCCGCTCGGTCCTCATCCCCCTCTTCGGCACCCGCTCGCCCGGCGAATCCCCGCACGAGCGCGTCCAGGGCCTGATCCACGCCGCCCACCAGTACATGCTCCACTCGGCCGACACGAAGATCGAGCGCGTTGCGTTCCTTGCGTGGACCCAGGTGGATCTGGAACTCTGCCAAGCCGCCCTCCACCGCCTCGGCCTGAAGCCCGCCGGCGCCCCCAGAGGTCCCGGCAAGGTCTGACGGGCCTTGGGATTTCTCTCCACAGGCGAGCGCTAGTTGTGCAATTCGCCGCTGCGACCAAGTGCACATCTTGCGTCGTTAACGCTTTTTAAGCACTATATGTGGTGTGTTGAGGCGTCATAACACGCCCATTCTTGAAGGAGCTTCCCCATGGCTGACGGCAACGCGAACATTCCCGGCCTGCTCACCCCGAGCCATGCCTACAAGCCGTTCCGCTATCCGTGGGCGTACGAATTTTGGAAGAAGCAGCAGCAAGTCCACTGGATGCCGGAGGAAGTTCCCCTCGGCGAGGACTGCAAAGACTGGGCGGTCAAACTGTCCGACGCCGAGCGAAACCTCCTCACACAGATCTTCCGCTTCTTCACGCAGTCGGACGTCGAAGTCGGCGCCAACTACATGACGAACTACATGCCGCTCTTCAAACCGGTTGAAGTGTCGATGATGCTGTCGTCCTTCTCCAACATGGAGACGATCCACGTCGCGGCCTATGCCCTGCTGCTCGAGACGATCGGCATGCCGGACACCGAATTCTCCGCCTTCATGGAATACAAGGAAATGTCGGCCAAGCACGACTACCTTGGCCAGTTCGGCGTCGAGACGAACGAAGACATCGCCATCTCGATGGCCGTGTTTGGTGCGTTCACGGAAGGCCTGCAGCTGTTCGCCTCCTTCGCGATGCTGATGAACTTCCCGCGCTTCAACAAGATGAAGGGCATGGGCCAGATCGTCACCTGGTCGATCCGCGACGAGTCGCTGCACTGCGAAGGCATGATCAAGCTGTTCCACGCTTTCTGCGCGGAAACCGGCGTGATGACGGACGCGCTGCGCGAGAAGATCCGCGAGTGCTGCCGCACCGTGATCGCGCTTGAGGACAAGTTCATCGACCTCGCCTTCGAGATGGGCCCGGTCGAGGGCATGACCCCCGCCGACATCAAGAACTACATCCGCTACATCGCCGACTGGCGCCTCGGCCAACTGAAGCTCGAGCCGATCTACGGCATCACCAAGCACCCGCTGCCCTGGCTGTCGGAAATCCTCAACGGCGTCGAACACGCCAACTTCTTCGAACAGCGCGCCACGGAATACTCCAAAGGCGCCACGAAGGGCGACTGGCACGGCGATGACGGCGTCTGGAGCCGCTTCGACGAACGCCGCAAGAAAACCGCCGACACCGTCCCGGCGGAGTAACGTTCCGGTTGCGAAGGGCCTCGCCCCGGCTACCCCCGTCCCCGGGGAGTCTGAGGCGGGGCGCTTTGCGAAAAGTCTGCCCATTTGCCCCCGGGCGCCGGCCCGGCTAGTGTCGGGCTCGAGATGAGCGCAGACGATTCCTCCACAGGCGATGATGCCTCGGGCGCCCTGTTTGGCGGCGGAGAGCCCGCGCGTGCGGGCAATTACGAAGTCCTCGCCCGCAAGTACCGCCCCCGCCGGTTCGAGGACCTGATCGGCCAGGAAGCGATGGTGCGCACGCTTTCGAACGCCTTCGAGACCGGCCGTATCGCCCACGGCTTCATGCTGACCGGCGTCCGCGGCGTGGGCAAGACGACCACCGCCCGCCTCCTGGCCCGCGCGCTGAACTTCGAGCCGAAGGACGCGCCCGCCAAAGGCAAGAAGGCGAAGGGAGATGCTGCCTCCGGCCCGAGCATCCATCTCGACCCACCGGGCATCCACTGCGACGCGATCATGCGCGGCCTGCATCCGGACGTTCTCGAACTCGACGCCGCCTCGCGCACGGGCGTCGCCGATATGCGCGACCTTCTGGATTCGTCCCGGTACGGACCTGTTTCGGCGCGCTTCAAGGTCTACATCATCGACGAAGTGCACATGCTGTCGACGGCGAGCTTCAACGCGCTTCTGAAGACGCTGGAAGAGCCGCCGCCGCACCTCAAGTTCATCTTTGCCACGACCGAGATCCGCAAGGTTCCCGTCACGGTGCTTTCGCGTTGCCAGCGCTTCGACCTGAAACGCCTCGACACGCCCGTCCTCGCGGCCCATCTCGGCCGGGTGGCAAAGAACGAGAAGGCGCGCGTCTCCGAAGAAGCCCTCGCCCTCGTTGCCCGCGCCGCGGAGGGCTCGGTGCGCGATGCCCTCTCCCTGCTCGACCAGGCCATTGTTCAGACCCCGGATGGTGAAGTCTCCGGCGTCGCCGTCCGCGACATGCTCGGCCTTGGCGACCGGACACGGCTTTATGACGTGTTCGAAAAGGCGATCACGTCGGACGCCAAAGGCGCGCTCGCCGAAGTGAAGGATCAGGTCGCCGGCGGCGCCGATCCGGCCGTGGTGCTGAAAGACCTTCTCGATATTGCCGCCGATGTCTCGGTCGCGCAGGCAACCGGCGATGACTGGGTGCCAGCCGGCCCGGCCGACTGGGCGAGCCGAACGCGCGCCATGGCCCAGCGCCTCACGCCCGCTCAGGCGGCGCGCACCTGGCAGCTCTTGCTCTCCGGTTACAGCGACCTGCAGGTTGCCCCGGATCCGGCAACCGCGCTGAACATGATCATCTTGCGCCTTGCGGCGGCGTCCAGTCTTCCGTCCCCGGAGGAAGCGGCCCGCATGATTTCCGAAGGGGCCCGTCCGCCGGGAAAGCCGGATCGCCCTCTTGAGGCTTCGCCGAGCGGGCCCGGCGGGATCGCCAGCTTTGCCGATATCGTCAGTGCGCTGACGGAAGCCCGCGAAGTAGCCCTGCAGGTCGATACCGAGCGGTTCGTGCGGTTCGCCTCGGTCAGCGCCGGACAAATGCGCTACGCCCTTGCCCCTGGCGCACCGCCCGGACTTGCTGGCCGCCTCAAGTCCTTCCTCGATCACGAGACCGGCCTCGACTGGCAGGTCGAGGAATCCGAGACCGATGCCGAATCCCTGCGCGAGCGCGAGCGGCGCGAAAAGGCCGAACGCATCGCCGAAGCCGCGCAGCACCCGTTGATCGCCGCGACCCTGAAAGCCATTCCCGGCGCGGTCATCCTCGACGTGGTGGACGACATACCGGCCATTGAAAATCCGGCCGCGCCGGACAATGTAATCCACTTAAAGACGCGCCGGCCCGGCTGACGGAGTGACCCCATGAAAGACCTTGCCCAGATCATGCAGCAGGCGCAGGCCATGCAGGCGAAAATGGCCGAAGTGCAGGCCAAGATCGAGGCGACCGAAGCCGATGGCGTGGCGGGCGCGGGCCTCGTGCGTGTGAAGCTCAAGGGCAAGGGCGAGCTTGTCTCCCTGTCCATCGACAAGAGCCTGATGGGCGATGACCCGGAAATCGTCGAAGACCTGATCAAGGCCGCGCATGCCGACGCACGCCGGCGCCTCGACCAGGCGATGGACGACGCGATGCGCGCAGCAACGGCCGGCTTTGGCGGGTTGATGCCCGGCTTCAAGCTGCCCTTCTGATCCAGCGCTCAACCGGATGACCAACGCCCCTTACACACCGGACCTGCGCGCGCCGGAGCCGCGCGGCCTGTGCACCGATTGCGGTGTCTCGCGGATGGCGGACTCGAAAGCCTGCGGGCGTGCCTGCCAGTTCATCCAGCCGGACTATCCAGCACAGGAACTTCGCCTGCATGGCCGGACGCGCGATGATCAGACGGCGGACGAAACCCATTTCGGCGTGTTCCGCCGGATGATCCGCGCCCGGCTGTCGCCCGCGAAGACCGGCGCGCAATGGACCGGGATTGCCACCACGCTGGGCGAGCGCCTGCTGGCGACCGGCAAGGTCGACGCGGTGCTGGCGGTTGCGCCGGATCCGGAGGACCGCTGGAAGCCGAAGCCGGTGATCGTGACCCGGGCCGAGGATATGGCCCAGTGCCGCGGCATGCGGATGGGCTACTCGCCGCTCATCGCCCTGATGGAAGAGGTTGCCGCGCGCGGTTTCAAGAAGGTCGCGCTGATCGGCATTCCCTGCCAGGTGTATGCGCTGCGCGCACTGGAAGCCGAGTATGGCCTCGAGACGCTCTACGTCATTGGCACCCCCTGCTCCGACAATACGACCACGGAAAATTTCCACGATTTCCTGAAGCTGCTCGATCCAGCGCCGGGGACGATTTCGTATCTCGAGTTCCGCGCGGACTTCCGGGTTGAGCTGCGCTTTGATGATGGCCGCCAGCGGCTGATCCCGTTCCTGTCCCTGCCCATCTCCAAATTGCCGCGCGACTTCTTTCCGCTGACCTGCCGGACCTGCGTGGACTATACGAATGCCCTCAGTGACCTGACGGTCGGCTATATGGGCGGCGAAGGCGAGCAATGGCTGATCGTGCGCAATGAGCGCGGCGAGGAGCTTGTCAGCCTTCTCGGCGACGCCCTGATAACGTCCGGGCCCGGATCGAAGGGCAAACGCGCACCGCATGTCGCCGCCTTCATCAAGAACGTCGAGCTCGCGGCGGGCGGCCTGCCGCTGCGGTCGATGCCAAATTGGGTGCGTCCCCTGGTCTCCTTCCTGCAGCCGCGGATCGGGCCGAAAGGTCTTGAGTTTGCGCGCACACGGCTCGAGATGAAGGCTGCGGAAACCGTGATCCACTTGCGCCGCGAAGAGCCCGCGAAACTCAAGAACATGGTGCCCGCGCATGTCTGGAAACTGCTGGCGCCCTATGGAATTGTGCCGCAGGATTCGGAACGGAAATAGATCATGTCCCAACGCTCGGCCGGCCCCGAACTCCTTCGCCTGATTGACCTGATTGCCAAGCTGCCCGGCCTCGGCCCGCGCTCGGCGCGGCGCGTGGCGCTGCACCTCCTGAAGCGCAACGAGCAGCTGCTGAAGCCCCTGGCCGAGGCGATGGCGGAGGCGGGCGCGAAAATCCAGAAATGCGAGACCTGCGGCAACTATGACACCGTGCAGCCTTGCGCGGTGTGCCAGTTGCCGGGGCGCGATGACACGCTGATCTGCGTTGTCGAGGATGTGCCGGACCTCTGGGCCCTGGAGCGAGGCGGCGCGTATCGCGGGCGCTATCATGTGCTCGGCGGCGTGCTGTCGGCGATTGACGGGATCGGGCCGTCCGATCTGGGGATCGCCGCGCTGGTGCGCCGGATCGAGGCGGGCGGTGTGCGCGAAGTGATCCTTGGACTGAATGCCACGGTCGATGGCCAGACGACGGCGCACTACATCGCCGATCAGCTGGCGGGCAAAGGCGTGGACGTGACGCGGCTGGCACACGGGATGCCGGTGGGCGGGGAGCTCGATCATCTGGATGACGGGACCTTGGCGGCGGCGCTGAGATCGCGGCGCGAGGTTTGAGGCTGCACGGGCGGCCGCAGCGGCGGGGCCGTGCGGTTTCAGTCTCTATGTGTCGCTGATTACTCCCCTCTCTCCCTTCAGGGGGAGAGGGGCTTGGAGGTCAGGATGTGTCGAGATGTGACGCATCCAAAAAGACGTGTACGGATTGCCTTTCGACCACAGGTTCGAGTGCCGGCGGATCGGCGACGGGTTCATCCATCAACGCGCACGCGAGGCGCGGCGAGGTGATCGCGAGGGTGAAATCGAACTTGGTGGGCTGGAGTGTGCCGTTCGCGGAGTAGCTCCAGGTGAAGTCGATGGGCATGTGCTTGAGGGAGACGATTCCCCAGCGGCTGATTTCGTACCAGTAGGGCACGCCGGGGCCGTAGTGTTTTCGGACCCAGGCTTTGAGGGCGATCAGTTGCACATAGATCAGCGGCCAGATGAGGCGCAGGAAGCCGGTCATGCCGGCAGGGGGCTGATGCAGCGTGTAGGTCATCGCCGCACACAATAACCCCGTGGGATATGCGGCCGGATTCGCGGGGACAAAGTTTTTTCAGTTATCTGTCATCCCGGCGGAAGCCGGGACCCAGAAACTTTGCGAATACAAGGAAGTCTGGGCCCCGGCTTTCGCCGGGGTGACAGGAAAAAATGACTCGCGAAGAAAGAGAGGGCTCGATTTCGTAGGCACAAGCCGGAACTTGTGCGCCAAATCGCGCCTGCATTGATGCCGGGACGGGCAGACCTGCCCGAATGGCGGGCATCTCGCGCGTCAAGCGATATATTCAACACGGGATGAAACTTGCAGGGTTGATTTGCTGCGTCTGCGAGGTAATTGTTGCGATGCAACATGGAACCTTGGCCGCGTCGGGATGGCCACAGCGCCTAGGGGGCGTTGTCCCGGAAGACGGCAAGTTTGGCGGTACCCCGTGTTGCGGGAGGAGTTTCCAGCCGGGCCCTCAGGTCCGGCGCTAACTCTGAAGGACTGTACTCATGTTCAAACTGACCGCTTCGGCTCTCGTAGCCGCCCTCATCCTTGCGCCGGCCGCTCTGGCCGACGACGTCAAGCAAGTGACCCTGACCCATCAGTATGACGCGGCTCTTCTGTCCACGGACGAAGGCGCCAGCGTAATTCTCGGCGACCTCGAGCAGGCCACCGAGCGCCTGTGCACCTCGCGCATTCCCGCTTATGGCGGCATGTACACAGACAAGGCGTGCGCCGAGGGCCTGATGGCCAGCGCCGTCAAGGAAATCTACGCCGCGCAGACCGAGGCCGGCGTGCGGATCGCCCCGGCCTTCGAGCGGGTGGCCCTGACGCAGCTCGCCTCGGCTGAGTAGGCCGCCCTTTCCTCCCGGAACAGCGCCTGGCCACGTTTCCTCCCGGTCATCGGCGCTGGAGGGGCCATCCCCGGCCAGGGATGGCCCCTCACTTCGGATCAACTGCAAAAGAAAACCCGCGCAGCGCGCGCGGGTTTTTCGATTTCGGGATGAGCGTCCCGAGAGAGAGGCGGGATAAATCCCGCCCTACGCGTCGGCGCTGGTCTTTGACTGGCGCTTGCGGACGTTCGGGTCGAGGTGGACTTTCCGCAGGCGGATGGATTTGGGGGTGACTTCGACGAGTTCGTCGTCCGCGATATAGGCGAGGGATTTTTCCAGCGTCATCTGCAGGGGCGTGGTCAGGCGGACGGCTTCGTCCGTGCCCGAGGCGCGCATGTTGGTGAGCTTCTTGCCCTTGAGGACGTTCACTTCGAGGTCGTTGTCGCGGTTGTGCTCACCGACGATCATGCCACCATAAACCTTCGTACCCGGATGGATCATCATCGGGCCCCGGTCTTCGAGATTCCAGAGCGCGAAGGCCACCGCCTCGCCCTGCTCCATCGCGATCAGAACGCCGGTATGGCGGCCCTGGATCTTGCCCTTGTGGGGCGCGTATTCATAGAAGATGCGGTTCATGATCGCGGTGCCGCGCGTGTCGGAGAGCAGCTCGCCCTGATAGCCGATCAGGCCGCGCGTCGGCGCGTGGAAGAGAAGGCGCGTGCGGCCAACGCCCGAGGGGCGCATGTCGAGCATCTCGGCTTTGCGCTCGTTCATCTTCTGCACGACGATGCCGGAATGCTCGTCATCGACGTCGATGGTGACTTCCTCGATCGGCTCGAGCTTTTCGCCGGTCGGGCTGGTCTGCATCACGACCTGCGGGCGGGCGACGCCGAGTTCGTAGCCTTCGCGGCGCATGGTTTCGATCAGCACGGCAAGCTGGAGTTCGCCGCGGCCGGAGACGGTGAAGGCCTCGGCATCGGTGGCGCGTTCGACTTTCAGGGCAACGTTGCCTTCGGCCTCTTTCTCGAGGCGGGCCCAGATCATCCGGCTCGTGACTTTCGTGCCTTCGGTGCCGGCGAGCGGCGAGTCGTTGACGCGGAAGGTCATCGAGATGGTCGGCGGGTCGATCGGGCGCGCTTCGAGCGGCACGGTGACGGACGGATCGCAGAACGTATCGGCGACGTTCGCCTTGGTCATGCCTGCGAGGGAGACGATGTCGCCCGCCTGGCCTTCTTCGACGGGCACGCGCTCAAGGCCGCGGAAGGCGAGCACTTTCGAGACGCGCCCCTGCTCGACCAGCTGGCCATCACGCGAGAGGACCTTGATCGACTGGTTCGGCTTGACGGTGCCGGACAGGATGCGGCCCGTCAGGATGCGGCCGAGGAAGGGGTCTGCCGAAATCGTGGTGGCGAGGAAGCGGAACGGGCCTTCCTCGACGCGCGGCACCGGCACGTGATCGACGACGAGCTGGAAGAGTTCGTCCATGTTCGCCGTCGGCGTCTCGTATTGCTTGGACATCCAGCCATTCTTGGCCGAGCCGTAGAGGATCGGGAAATCGAGCTGCTCGTCGGTGGCGTCGAGGTTGGCGAAGAGGTCGAAACACTCGTTGACGACTTCGTCGGGACGGCGCTCCGGCTTGTCGATCTTGTTGACGGCCACGATCGGCTTCAGGCCGCATTTCAGGGCCTTGGAGACCACGAACTTGGTTTGCGGCATCGGGCCTTCGGAGGAGTCCACGAGCACGATGGCGCCGTCCACCATGTCGAGGATACGCTCGACTTCGCCGCCGAAGTCGGCGTGGCCGGGCGTGTCCACGATATTGATCCGGTAGCCGTTCCATTCGACCGACGTGGTCTTGGCGAGGATGGTGATGCCGCGCTCGCGCTCGAGATCGTTGGAGTCCATCATCCGCTCAGCAGTCTTCTCGTTCTGGCGGAAGGTGCCCGACTGTTTGAGAAGCTCGTCCACGAGCGTGGTCTTGCCGTGGTCAACGTGCGCGATGATGGCGATATTGCGCATCTTTTCGATGGGAGTCGTCATGAAGAAGGCTTTCCGGCGGGCGGCGTTCGGGAGGAGAACGGGTGGATTTTCCGCGCACGTAGCAGAGGCCGGGTGATTTGGCCATGCCGATGCGGCAGGCTTCTTCGCAGGTGCGATATGCTTGACGGACGGCGCGGCCCCGGCCAGCTAAGGACGGCATGCATCCACCCTATGTCACCGCCCCTTCCCTGACCGGACTTTCCGGGCTTTCCCATGGTTTTTTCGGGCGCCGGGGCGGGGTCTCCGCGGGCGACTATGACAGCCTGAATTCGGGGGAAGGATCCGCCGACCTGCCCCGGAATATCGCCGAAAACCGGGCCCGGATCTCCGGCACGGTGGGCGCGCGGTGGCTGCTTTCCTGTTACCAGGTGCATTCGCCGGACGTGGTGCGCGTGACCTCGCCCTGGGATGAGCGGCCGAAAGCGGACGCGATGGTGACGGACCGGCCGGGCTTCGGGCTCTGCGTCCTGTCGGCGGACTGTACACCGGTCCTGTTTGCGGACCCAGATGCGGGCGTGATCGGCGCGGCCCATGCGGGCTGGAAGGGCGCGCTGGCCGGCGTGCTGCTGCGCACGGTGGAGGCGATGGAGGCGCTGGGCGCGCAGCGCAGCCGCATCCGGGCGGCCATCGGACCCACGATCCAGCAGGCGAGCTATGAGGTCGGCCCGGAATTCCGGGAGGCCTTCCTCGCCGCGCATGCCAGCAGCGCGGACCTGTTCATTCCCGGCCAGGGCGACCGGCTGCACTTTGATCTGCCGGGCTTCTGCGCGCGCCAGCTTGCGGGCGCGGGGCTCGCATACGTGGACAATCTCGGCCACGACACCTGCGCGCAGGAAGAGATCTACTTCTCGAACCGCCGCCGCAACCTGCGCGGCGAGGCCGATTATGGCCGCAATGCTTCGGTGATCGTAATTCCTGAGTGAATCCAGTTTTCCGTGGCTTGCGACTCGCGGGCGCCTGTTACAAAAGCGTCGCGGACAGGCCAGAAGGTGAGCGACGCGTCATGAAGCTGATTTCCTGCAACGCGAACCGGCCGCTTTCGGAAGCCATTGCCGATTACCTCGACATGCGGCTGACCCGCTCGGAGGTGAAAACCTTCGCGGACCAGGAAATCTTCGTGCGCATCGACGAGAACGTGCGCGGCGAAGATGTGTTCGTCATCCAGTCCACTTCCTACCCCGCCAATGACAACCTGATGCAGCTGCTGATCATGATGGACGCGCTGCGGCGCGCTTCGGCGCGGCGCATCACGGCGGTGATCCCCTATTTCGGCTACGCGCGGCAGGACCGGAAAACCGAGGGTCGCACGCCGATCTCCGCCAAGCTGGTTGCGAACCTTATTTCCGCCTCCGGCGCTGACCGCGTGCTGACCGTCGACCTGCACGCCGGACAGATCCAGGGCTTCTTCGATATACCGACCGACAACCTGTTCGGCGGCCCGGTGATGATCGACGATATCAAGGAACGCTACGGCAAGGACAAGGTCGTGATGGTGTCGCCGGATGTCGGCGGCGTGGTGCGCGCGCGGGCGCTGGCCAACAAGCTGAACGCGGACCTCGCGATCGTAGACAAGCGGCGGCCTGAAGCGGGCAAGTCCGAAGTGATGAACATCATCGGCGAAGTGAAGGGTGCGCGCTGCATCATGCTGGATGATATCTGCGACTCGGGCGGCACGCTGGCGAACGCGGCCGCGGCGCTGAAGGGGCAAGGCGCGGTGTCGGTGTCGGCCTATGTGACCCACGGCGTCCTGTCCGGCAACGCCGTGCAGCGCATCGAGAAGTCGGTTCTGGACGAACTGGTGATGACGGACACGATCCAACCATCGGCGGATGCGATCAAATCGAAGAAGATCCGTGTGCTGCCGATGTCGCCGCTGCTCGGCGAGGCGATCCGGCGGATTGCCAACGAAGAGAGCGTGTCGAAACTGTTCGACCGGTAAGCCTCAAGCCCTCTCCCGCGAGGCGGGAGAGGGGTTAGACGGCTATGCCACTGCCCGTGCGAGGGCGCAGTGTGACCAGAGTTCTGACAGGGCGGTGACGAGGTCTTCGATGTCCTGGTCGGTATGCACCGGCGACGGCGTGATGCGCAGGCGCTCGGTACCTTTCGGAACGGTCGGATAGTTGATCGGCTGGACGTAGATGCCGTTGCGCTCCATCAGCCAGTCCGAGATCATCTTGCACTTGACCGGATCGCCGACCATCACCGGCACGATGTGGCTCGGGTTTTCCATGGCCGGGATGCCGATCTCGCGCAGGCGGATGCGGACTTTCTCGACGCGGTCGCGCTGGCGCATCCGCTCCCAGTTCGACACCTTGAGATGCTGGATCGAAGCGCGGGCGCCGGCCGCGATGTGCGGTGGCAGCGCGGTGGTGAAGATGAAGCCCGAGGCGAAGCTGCGGACAAAATCGACGAGCGCCTTCGAGGCCGCGATATAGCCGCCGACGACGCCGAAGGCCTTGCCGAGCGTGCCTTCGATGACCGTCAGGCGGTCCATCAGGCCTTCGCGTTCGGCGATGCCGCCGCCATGTTCACCGTAGAGGCCGACGGCGTGGACTTCATCGAGATAGGTCATCGCGCCATACTCATCCGCGATGTCGCAGAATTCCTTGATCGGGGCGATGTCACCGTCCATCGAGTAGACGGATTCAAACGCGATCAGTTTCGGTGCGGCGGGGTCGAGCGCGGCGATCTTGCGGCGCAGATCCTCCGGGTCATTGTGGCGGAAGACGACGCATTTGGCGCGGCTGTGGCGGATGCCTTCGATCATCGAGGCATGGTTCAACGCGTCCGACAGGATGATCAGTCCCGGGATCTTTGCGCCGAGCGTGCCGAGGCCGGCCCAGTTGGACACGTAGCCCGAGGTGAAGAGCAGCGCGGCTTCCTTGTTGTGAAGGCTCGCCAGTTCCTGCTCGAGCAGCACGTGATGGTGGTTCGTGCCGGAGATGTTCCGTGTACCGCCGGCCCCTGCCCCGCAGGAATCCAGCACATCATGCATGGCCGCGAGCACTTTCGGGTGCTGGCCCATGCCGAGATAGTCGTTCGAGCACCAGACCTTGACCTCCTTGACGCCGGACGGGCCATGGAACGCCGCCTTGGGGAAGGCCCCCTTCTCGCGCTCGATATCGGCGAAGACACGGTAGTTGCCTTCTTCCTTGAGTTTCGTCAGCTCGTTCTCGAAGTAAGCTTCGAAGTTCATGGGTCAGGCCCTCCAGTCTGATTTTTGTTTTGCAGAAGTTTCGATCGGGGCGGGCTTCATGGCCCAGCCCCAGAGTGATGGATCGCGCACCGGCAGGATGAGCACCCAGTGCTCGATGACGGCGAGGATGGCGAGTGCGGTCAGCAGCAGGAAGCCGGCCGAGGCGTGGCTTCCGGCGGGATGGCCGAAGGCGGTGATCGCGAGCAGCACCGAGACGGTAGTGATGGTGACGAGCGCGGCGGCGAAGACGCTGCCAGGCGCGCGGCGCGAGAAGTAGGTTTTGAGATAGTCGAGGTGGCGCGGCATGAACTGGTCCACCAGGTTCGGCGCGCCGGTGAAGACGACCAGCTTGGCGCTAACGCGCATGCCCCAGAGGATGAGGAAGGTCCATTGCGCGAACTGGTTGGCGGCGCCCCAGCTGAGCCAGACGATGATGCCGGCATGGGCGATGATCGCCAGTTCATGATGCAGCACAGCGGCGAGGCCGGCGCGGAAGCGGGCAACGCCCTTCAGACCCTCCGGGCACGGATGGCGCGCCGGCCCGGTGATGAACCCGGTCAGGAACATCACTTCATGCCAGGCCCAGAGCGCGAGACCGGCCGCGAAACCGGCATAGGCACCGGTGACACTGGTATCGGAGCGCAGCGCGACGAGCAGGAAGGTTGCGCCCGCGAGGATCGCCGTTGCGCCGAGCGCAGTCCAGCGATGCGTCGCGCGCGGCAGGCCGATGAGCCAGAAGATCGCCCCCGTGCTCAGCCACCAGGCGAGCGCAGCAAAAACAATGGGGGGCAGGTAGTCGGCCATCGTGCGGGTTTCGGTCCTAGCTTACCAGACAGGCTGCAGCCGGACTTTTGCCGGCAGCTTGGTTTTCTTGACGGGCTGGAAGTACAGCGACAGGAAGGTCAAGCCGTTTGACAGGACGTAGCCCTTGCGCTGCAGCCAGGCGAGCGGGCCCTTGCCGGTGATCGCTTCCATCTTGTCCGTGTTCTGACGGATCTTCTCGAGACCCGCGCGGAATTCCGGCGCATTGATGTTGAGCTCGACCGGATAGACCTGGCGGGCGATCTCGTTGGTGACGCGGAAGACTTCATAGTCATACTCGGTCGGATCGACGCCGAGTGCGGCATGGAAAGCGGGCCGGCGATGGTCGCGCACGTACATCGTGGCATAGACGGCGAGCAGGAAGAAGCGGATCCAGTACTTGTTGCCGCCTTCGAGGAGATGCGGGTTGGCGCGCAGGATCATCGCGAAGGCTTCGCCGTGGCGGAACTCGTCATTGCACCACTGCTCGAACCATTTGAAGATCGGGTGGAAGCGGAATTCCGGATGCTTCTCGAGCTGGCGGAAGATCGTGATGTAGCGAGCGTAGCCGATCTTTTCGGACAGATAGACCGAGTAGAAAATGTATTTGGGCTTGAAGAAGGTGTACTTCTTCTTGCGCGTCAGGAAGCCGAGATCGACGCCGATGCCGAAATCCTTCAGCACGAAATTGATGAAGCCGGCATGCCGGGCCTCGTCGCGCGCCATCAGGCGGAACAGGGCTTTCATGTCCGGATTGTCGACCTGGCGTGTGATCTCGCGGTAGAGCACGCAGCCCGAGAACTCGGATGTCAGTGAACTGACGAGGAAGTCCACGAACTCGGTGCGCAGTTCCGGTGACAGCGTGCCGAGGATGTTGTCGAACTCCGCCGTCCGCTTGAAGTGGTTGCGGTTCGGATCGGACTCCATTTCGGCGATCAGCGCGTCCCATTCCTCGCGCACACCCGACACATCGATCTTGTTCACTTCAGCGAAATCGGTCGTGTAGAAACGCGGAGACAGCATCGTCTCCTGCATCGCGAGCCTGTTGGTATCAAAGGCGGGCGGTGCTTCGAGCACACGCATCTCTTCGTCCGTCAACATAGCAATCGTCATGGCTCAGACCTTTCCATTCGTGAAGCTCACTTCGTAGAGTTCGGTGAGCTCAAACATTGACTGAAAGCGCACGAGCGCCTTCTCGAAAAAATTGGCGCGGGTGACGGTCGCCTCGCGGCGCAGCACGAGGCTGCGGCCGAAAGGGACACTGACCGGCGCGCCGTGGACGAGCACCTTGTCGCCGATGCCCGGCTCCACACCGCCGTCGAGTTCGACATGCGCTTCGAGCGACTCGTAGGTGTGATGGACACGAATGGTGCAGGGCACCGTGAAGCTGCGTCGGGTCATGGGGCAGTCTCCATCGGCGAGATCAGCTTACGGAACTCTGCGACATTGTCACCGCCAAAAGCGTCGAGACTGACCCATTCTCCGGTTTCCGGATCCTCGATGATCAGCTTGTCGTTCTGTGTGCGGTGCAACACGAAGGCAGGACCCGAGCCGATGCCCATCTGGCGGCGCTGAAGCGCGAGCGAGCGCATCGCGGTGCGAACGAAGCCGCCCGTTTCCGGCGCCCAGTTGCGCACCAGGTCCCGCGTCACCGGATCGCGCACGATGATGCTGCCATCGGCGCCATCTTCGAACACCAGCGCACGCGACTCGATCGAGATGGCGCGCCAGTCGGTTACATGACCCCCGCCCATGATCCGCGTCGCGCCAACGGCGATCACGGTGAACAGGA
The DNA here is from genome assembly GCA_027482995.1 of Hyphomonadaceae bacterium. Lineage (GTDB taxonomy): Bacteria > Pseudomonadota > Alphaproteobacteria > Caulobacterales > Hyphomonadaceae > Hyphomonas. The sequence continues at coordinate 44,253 of JAIXVM010000261.1, forward strand.
TCAGGGCGCCAATGGCCATCAGCAGTCCGCGCGGCGGGTGCAGGTCATGGGCGTGAGCCGGGTTCGGAATGGGTGCGTGGGTCATGTGTTTCAGGTCCTCAGGTCGCGCTGGCTGTCAGGCCGGACGGAGCGGAAGCCGCGGAGCGGGCGGGAGCGGTTGGCGCAGCCGCCGCAACCGTCACGCGGTTCGGGGCATGCGCCAGCATGGCCGCGGCCAGGGTCCGGGCGACGTTTCCGGCACCTGTCAGGCTACGGAGCATCGGCTGCGGCGCATTGATCCGCAGCGGACGCACGTGCGGCCAGAGTTTCAGGTATCCGAGACCGCCGGTCTGGGTCATGGCGAGCACGATATCGCCCTTGTCCTTGCCATAGCGGCGCATGTCGGCGGAGGCGATCTGGTCGAACGGCAGGTTCACGTACTTGCGGATGGCCACACCGTAGCGCAGCACCACGCGCTTCGAGGTGATCGTGTAGACGGTCGCCTTCGCCATCGCCCAGGCGATCAGCACCAGAAGGCCAATTCCGGCCGCTGCACCAATGCTGGAATTGATCGCCACGCGCGACATCTCGAGCCCGGTCGCACCCGCCGTTTCGAGATTGGCGAGGCGCCAGCTCGTCGCGATCACGAAATACGCGATCACGAAGCGGATGTGGAACGCGTGGATCGCAAAGGCGAGCGTGCCGGGGCTGCCCTGCCAGAGGAGCTGCTCGCCCTCCGGGAGAGCCTGGGGGAGCCCGCGAACGGGCTCGCCCCCACCGTCTTCTTCGTCGTGAAGCTTGATCACAGCCAGGGCTCCTGGCGCTGCGGCGTGGCGTAAAGCGTGCCGCCGCCATAATAGCCGCTGATCATGTCTTCCTCGAGCCGGGTCACGCGGTCAGCAGACTTCGTGCGCGGCACGCCGGCGAAATGCTCGGCCTTGATGGCGTCCACTTCAACCCGCTTGCGGGTTTTGGAGACGTTGCAGAACGGCACCGGCAGAAGGACGATGGCGCCCGAACCCGCAAGCTTGACTTCAAGATAGCGGATGATGGCTTCGGCACGGTCCACCCAGAGATCGGTGACGACCCCGGCGACTTTCCGGTCGAGGCCGACCACGTCGAGACCGCGCGGATCAATATCCTGCGCCGAGACGGTATAGTCCGGGTTCAGACGGTAGGGTGAGATTCGGTCCTGGCCGTCCCAGTTGAGATCCGGTACGTCGGCGCGCATGGCATACGAGGCCGGGCCCACACCGTCCTTGAGCGGATCACCCGACGGAACGAAGGGCGAGCCGGCCCATTGCGCCGTGCGACTCAGCGCCAGTTCGCGCGTATCGCCCTTGGCATAGGTCAGCTCGATCGAGCCGCGGCCGTTCGGCAGGTGGAAAGTCTTTTTCGGCGGCACAAAGAGCAGCGCCGCAGGCTCCTGCCGGCCGCTGGGATCTTCCTCCAGCGGATAGCCTTCGCGCATGCCTTCGCGCTGCAGGTAATAGATCAGCCAGAAGAAGAAGATGGTGAAGGCCCATAGGGTCACATCCACAAGATCTATTCCGTTGACGAACTCTCCACTGAAAATCATGACCGTTCTCCTTGAGGTCGTATCAGCCTGGGTATGCAGCCAGGCCGAATTTTGTAGATGGGGTAGTAGCCGGGGTCGCCAGCGTGTGACGGGCCAGCGGGCCGATCACGACCAGCGTGGCAAACAGAAGCAGAATTTCGAAGTGATAGACGGCGCCGTAACCGGGCGCCGGACCGGTAAGTGCGGGGCCGAGTTGTCCGCTTTCGGCCAGGTTTGAAACAACATCACGCACCGCGCCGCCGAAGGCGACCGCGATGCCGGTTGCGGTTGCGGTGACAGCGCCCCAGGCGCCGAGCGCGATGCCGCTGTCATGATTGCGGGCGACGGCCATGATGGCCGTCAGTGTACCGACGGAAAATAGACCGCCGCCGAAGCCAATGAGGAAGGTGCCGAACAGGAAGGCCGCGGTCGATCCCGCCGGATAGGCGAAGACGACGAGTGCGAAGGCAAACACGCCGGCGAGCGCGCCTGTGCCCGC
>JAIXVM010000322.1 GCA_027482995.1 Hyphomonadaceae bacterium
CGATGGCATTGAAGTTCGCGCCGTCACAGTAGAAATAGCCGCCTGCCGCGCGGATCAGGTTGGCAATCTCCTTGATGTCGGTCTCGAACAGGCCGTATGTATTCGGATTGGTCAGCATGATGCCGGCCACATCATCCGTACGCTGCAGTTTCTCGCGCAGCTCCGCCATGTCCACGCGGCCGCGCGCATTGGCCTTGATCTCGTCCACGATGAAGCCGCACTGGACGGCAGTGGCGGGATTGGTGCCATGCGCCGAGGCCGGCACTAGCACGCGCTTGCGCGTCTCGCCCTCGCCCCGCGCAATCAGCGCCTGGCGGATCGCCAGCATCCCGCACAGCTCGCCATGCGCGCCCGCCTTCGGGCTCATCGCCACCGACGGCATGCCCGTCAGCTTCTTCAGCCAGGTGGCGAGTTCATCAATCAGCTGCAGCGCACCCTGCACCGTTGCCTGCGGCTGCAACGGATGGATATCCGCAAAGCCCGGCAGGCGCGCCATCTTCTCGTTGAGGCGCGGATTGTGCTTCATCGTACACGAGCCGAGCGGGAAGAAGCCGAGATCGATCGCATAGTTGCGCTGCGAGAGGCGCATGTAATGGCGCACGGCCTGCGGCTCGGACAGGCCCGCGAGGCCGGTATCCACCTTGCGCGCCACGCCGCCAAGACGGCTCTTCAGGCCTTTCGGCTTCGGCAGGTCCACACCGGTCGTCTCGGGCGTGCCGATCTCGAACAGCAGGTCTTCATGCTGCAGCAACCCGCGCGACCCGGACACGGTTTCGATGGCACCGGAGGACGCGCGCGACGGCGCCGTCGGGCGCCCTTGTGTGTTCATGGCCATCAGATGATCTCCTTCAGCGCAGCAGCATAGGCGGCAATATCGTCCGCCGTCGTACATTCGGTGGCGGCAACGAGGATCACGTCGCCGAGATGATCGCTCGGGAACAGGCGCGAGGCCCGCACACCGCCCACCACGCCCGCTTCGTCCAGCATTGCCAGCACAGCTTCGGCATAGACCGGCGTGCGGATCGCAAACTCGTTGAAGAAGCGCGGCGTGAGAACGTCTACGCCCTTCAGCGCGCCCAGCGCATCGGCCAGCTCGCAGGCCGCTTCATGGTTGAGCTGCGCCAGCTGTTTCAGCCCCTTGCCGCCGAGCAGCGTCATGTGCGCCGTGAACGCGAGCGCACAAAGGCCCGAGTTCGTGCAGATGTTCGACGTCGCCTTGTCGCGGCGGATGTGCTGCTCGCGCGTCGACAGGGTCAGCACAAAGCCGCGCTGGCCGTCCGCGTCCACCGTCTCACCGCACAACCGGCCTGGCATCTGCCGCACCAGCTTTTCGCGGCAGGCAAACAGGCCCACATACGGCCCGCCGAAGTTCAGCCCGTTGCCGATCGACTGACCCTCGCCTGCCGCAATGTCCGCGCCCATCTCGCCCGGCGGCGTCACGAGCCCAAGGCTCACCGCCTCGGTAAACACCGAAACGAGCAACGCGCCTTTCTCATGCGCGGATTTCGCAACGCCCGAGAGGTCCGTCACCGTGCCGAACACGTTCGGGCTTTGCCCGATCACGCAGGCCGTCTCTCCGTCCACGGATTTTGCGAGCTCGCCCTCGCCGTCAATTGCTACAGGCAGCTGCACGACCGTCAAACCCTGCGCCTCGCACAGGAGACGCGTCGCCGCCGCATAGTGCGGATGCAGGCCGCCCGACAGGATGATCTTGCTTCGCTTCGTCACCCGCGCCGCCATTACGGCCGCCTCGGCGCACGCGGTCGAGCCGTCATACATCGACGCATTCGCCACATCCATCGCGGTCAGCGCCGCCACCTGCGTCTGGAACTCGAACAGCGTCTGCAACGTGCCTTGCGCAATTTCCGGCTGGTACGGCGTATAGGTCGTCAGGAATTCCGAACGCTGGATGATCATGTCCACCGTCGCCGGCACATGATGCTTGTAGGCGCCCGCGCCGACGAAGAACGGCCCCGCCGAGGCGGCGCGGTTCTTCGCGGCCAGCTTCGTCATATGGCGCTCGACGGCGAGTTCGCCCTGATGGTCCGGCAGTCCGGCAATCTTGGCCTTCAGGCGCGCCGCTTTCGGAACGTCCGCATAGAAATCATCAGCGGACTTGGCGCCAATCGTGGCCAGCATGCTGGCGCGGTCTTGTGGGGTCAGCGGCAGGTAACGCATCTGGATCAGAGCCCCTTGCAGAACGCGGCATAGGCCGCTTCATCCATCAGTTCCGAAAGCTCGCTGGTATCCGCGAGTTTCACGCGCACGAACCAGGCCTCGCTTTCCGCTGCCTCGCTTACCTTCTCCGGCGCCTCGGTCAGCGCGCTGTTGACCTCCAGCACCGCGCCCGACACCGGCGCATAGACATCCGACGCCGCCTTCACGCTTTCCACCACCGCAAAATCATCGCCGCGCGCAAACTTCGCGCCCGTCTCCGGCAGCTCGACATAGACCACATCGCCCAACTGGCCAGCGGCATAGGCTGTGATGCCCACCGTACCGGTATCGCCGTCCACGCGGATCCATTCATGGTCCTTGGTATAGTAAGTCGTCATCAGGGGTTCTCCTTGAACGGATTAACGTTTGTAGCGGGCTGGAATGAAAGGAAGTTGGGCAATCTCGGCCGGCCGGGCCTTGCCGCGCACCATCAGGTCGATCTTCGTGCCAGGCGCGGCCTGCGCAGCCGCCACATAGCCCATCGCGACCGGCGCATCGACGCTCGGCCCGAAACCGCCCGACGTGACAAGCCCTACAGGCGCGCCGTCCACATAAACTTCAGTGCCCTCGCGCGCCGGCGCGCGCTCCAGCGGCTGGATGCCCACGCGCTTGCGGGCCGGGCCGTCCTTCAGCTCACGGAGGATACGGGCCGCGCCCGGAAAGCCGCCTGTCTCGCGGCGGCGCTTCTGGATCACCCAGGCAAGGTCTGCCTCCACCGGCGAAATGTCCGGCGCGAGGTCATGCCCGTACAGGCACAGCCCCGCTTCCAGCCGCAGCGAATCGCGCGCGCCAAGGCCGATCGGCCGCACGCACGGATCATCCAGCAACAGCCGCACCAGCGCTGTCCCCGCCGCCGCACTGCCCAGCACCTCGAACCCGTCCTCGCCCGTATACCCGCAGCGCGACACCACGAACGTCTCGCCGTCCAGCACCAGCCGGCGGCTCTCCATGAATTTCAGGCCCGTGCACTCCGGGAAATAGGCGCCGAGCACGATCTCCGCCTTCGGCCCCTGCAGCGCAAACAGCACGCCGTCATCGGCCCGCGTCAGCACGGCCTTGCCCGCCAGCGCCGTCTCGAAAATCCCCCAGTCCTGCGCCTTCATCGCGCCATTGACGACGATGTAGAGCTCGCCCTGGCGATCCTCCTCATACGGACGGGTGATGATCAGGTCGTCGAGGATCCCGCCCTCGTCATTCAGCAGCACGGTCAGCCGCGCCTGCCCCGGTTTCAGCCCTTTGATGTCGGATGGCACCAGCGTCTCGATCAGCGCAGCGATTTCCTCATGTGCCTCGGCCCCGCGCCGCGTGCCGCCCGCAAGCGTCAGGAAACACGGCCCCATATGGCTCACGTCAAACAGCCCGGCCTGCGTGCGCGTCCAGAGGTGCTCCTCCTTCACGCCCGCCGGAAACTGCACCGGCATGTCATAGCCCGCGAACGCAACGAGCTTCGCGCCATACTCCACATGCAGCGGGTGCAGCGCTGTGCGGCGAAGGGTTTCGGTGCTCGTCTCTGCCATTGCGCCAATCCCGGAAAGCAGACGATCGGCAGCAAGCGCTGCACGTTCGTCGCCCCCGCTGTCCTTGGCGCCTGAGAGATTCCGCCGGTGCGTGACCGGCTTGCTCCTTCGGCGAGGCCCTCGAGAGGCCTCTTTCCAGCGTGTTGATTCTCTTCCGGCCCTTTTGCCTGAGCGATTCCGGGGCGGTTGCGCCTTCGGCGGCGGCTACCGAATGCCGCTCTCTCCCGGAAGAGAATTCATGATTGCCAGCTATCCCGGATTCTCCGGGCCGGCAAGGGCGCCTCCGGTCAAACTTCCCGGAAGGCCACCCCTGCATAAGAAGTGAGCGACGCCATCGCGGCGCGCCACGGAAAGGGGCCATAGCTGATGCGGCGCACGCCGGCCGCCGCAAGCTCGCCAAAGCCCGCCGCCTCCGGCCCCGCCATGATGTTCACCGGCAGCGGGCTCGCGGCGCAGACCTGCCGGATCAGCGCCAGATCGCGCAGTCCCGGCACGAACAGGCTGCTCGCCCCGGCCTCGGC
>JAIXVM010000139.1 GCA_027482995.1 Hyphomonadaceae bacterium
CCACCGACTGGTCCGGACGCGTCAGTCCACCGCCCAGCTGCAGGTTGTACGGCGGATCGGCAAACACGAGATCGACCGACTTGTCCGGAATCCGGGAAAGCAGTTCGATACAGTCGCCTTGCGCAATCGTGTTTTTCTGAATGGTCATTTCGGGAGCCCCGCAAATCTACTTGCTGCGGAATCTCTGGGTCGCGCCGGTTACTGTGCGTTTAAGAAAAGCCTACCGAAAGGTTACCGTGTGCAAGCGCGGACTGTCGGCGCGCTCACAGGCCGAGGAGGAACTGCCCGTCTGGTGTCTCGCGCGGCCGGAACAGGTCCGTTCGGAGTTCGGGCCGTTTGCGATCCAGACCATTGCGGGCGGCCGCTTTGTGAAAGCGCTGGTTTATCAGGTCTGCCATCGGTCCCCGTCCCCGGCCCCGTTCGAACCAGCGCGGATCGTAATCCTTTCCGCCGCGCATCTCCCGAATGAGATTGATCACCCGCGCCGCCCGGTCCGGCACATGCTGGACGAGCCATTCGTGGAACAGGTCCTTGATCTCGAAGGGAAGCCGCAGGACGACATAGCCGGCCCCCGAGGCACCATAGGCCGCCGCCGCCTCAAGCAAGGCTTCGATCTCGTGATCATTCAGCCCGGGAATGATCGGCGCCGTCATGACCGCGACCGGGATACCGGCCTCGGACAGCGCCCGAACCGTTTCCAGCCGGCGCTCCGGTGTGGCGGCGCGCGGCTCCATCTTGCGGGCGAGCGTCCGGTCCAGTGTGGTGATGGAAATGCCGACGCGCACGATGCCCTTCTGCGCCATGGGGGCGAGCACATCGATGTCGCGCTGGATCAGCGCCGATTTGGTCAGCAGGCTGACGGGATGGTTGTGGGCGGACAGGATTTCGAGCAGGCGGCGCGTCAGCTTCTGCTCGCGCTCCACCGGCTGGTAGGCGTCTGTATTCATACCCAGCGCAATGGGCCGGGGCACATAGGCTGGCCGGTTCAGCTCCCGGACCAGAAGCTCCGGTGCATTCGCCTTTCGGAAAATCCGGCTTTCGAAATCGAGCCCGGCTGACAGGCCGGCCCAGGCATGCGTTGGCCGGGCGAAGCAATAGATGCAGCCGTGCTCGCACCCGCGATAGGGATTGACGGTGCGGTCAAAGCTGATGTCGGGCGACTTGTTGAAGGTGATGATGGTCTTGGCGGTGTCGTCGAGCAACACCGTTTCCAGCGGCAGCGCGTCATCCTCGATCGTGCTCCAGCCATCGTCGAACGGATTGTGCGTCTGCTTCTCGTAGCGCCCGGCCTGGTTGGAGACCGCGCCGCGTCCGCGATGCTCGAACCGCTCGGCGACAGCGGCGGTATCGATCAGCGTGACGCGGCCTGATTTCTTCAGTTTCTGCTCGGTTCTCATGCGGCAAGACAAGCCACAGGAAAAAGAACAAAGCAAGAACTTTGAAGATCGATTCTTTGGGGAATTCAGCCTTGCCCGCGCACCCAGTCCGTCCAGTCATCTGCCTCGTCGATGTCGATCAGCTGATCGAGCAGTCCGATCCGGCTAGAGGGCGGCAGGCGGCTCCAGACGTCTTCCATCGCATGCGGACCCGACCAGCGGACACCGTCAAACGGCGCTTTGGTACGCGGCCGCTTGTGCAGGCCGAACAGCCAGAAGCCGCCATCGCGCGCCGGCCCGAACACCGCGTCCCACCGCTGGAGTCTCGAAACCGCGTCGCGCAAGCGCTTCGCGGTCACGTCGGGTGCATCCGCGCCAATAAAGAGGACCGGCCCGAGCGGCGCTTCGCGCAGGCCGCGCCCGAGACGTTCGGTGAGGCTGCCCTTCCCTTGAGGTTTCAGATCGAAGCCCGAGAACAAGTAGCGGCCGCCGCGCGTGAGGAGCGCGCTGTCCGGCGCCATATAGATGACGACGCGGCAGCCGCTTGTGCGGGCGGCCCTGAGGGTTCGGGCGAGCGTGAAGGTTGCGATCCGGCGCGCTTCGGCCTTGCCGAGCCCGGCGGCCAGGCGTGTCTTCGACAGGCCGATCCGGGGCGGCTTGGCAAAGACAAGCAATGTCGCAGGTCGCATCAGTGAGGGCCTTGGATTCGCCGGAAAGAAGGCTCAACCTGACCGTCAGGTTTGGGAAACGCAAGGAATTCAGACTGTTATGAAGCCGCACATTCTGGTGATCCCGCTTCTGGCGTCCACGCTGCTGTCGGCCTGTTTCATGTCCGAAGAGCCGCGAGTGGTGACAGGCACGCTGTTTGCGCGCGGCCCGGTCGCGTTTTGCGCGCCAGAGGATCCGCCCTGCCGGATCGGTGTTCCCTCCGGCGACGGATATGTGCTGACGTTCGAAGAAGACGGAAACCCGGAGGAAGTCAGCGTCCGGTTTGAGCCCCTGACCGAGGTTGGAGGCGTGCCGGTCTATCTCGGCGAGGCCGAACTTCGGGAGGAAGGCGAGGTTGGCTGGATCTACCTGGTCGCGCGCCCCACCAACGCGACCGTTGACGGTGCGCCGCGATTCGAGATTGCCATGCCGGACTGCGCCGACATCGGCGACGAGGACAGCCAGCGCTCCGGCATCGTGCGGGCAGATTCGAAGTCCTGCACCGTGACCGACATCGCCGGGTTCCGGGCCTTCCTGAAAGAAACCTACGCGGACGAGTTTGCCGACCCGGCCTGGTGGTCAGGCGATAACTAACGGTACGCTTTCGCCAGCGCTTCGGGCTTTGCGCCGAGCAGGAAACGGGTCAGGAGCCAGGCGTTGGACCAGGCGCGCTTTCGCCAGCCATCGCGCTCATACTTTGCCGCCGACGTACGTGCTTCCGCGTCAAGGATAACCAGCCGTTTTTTGCCAAGCGCACGCACGATCATCACGTCTTCCATCAGCGGCACGTCCGCGAAACCGCCGATCTCCTCATACAGCGCGCGTGAGATCAGCAGCCCCTGATCGCCGTAGGGCAGGCCCATCCAGCGGGCGCGGCGGTTGGCGCGTCCTTCGAGCCAGCGTGCTTCGCGCGCATCCGACCGGTACTTGAGTTTGAACGAAGCGGCTTGCCCCGGCCGTGTGCCCATGTGCGCAGCGGCGCGCTCAGGCCAGTCGCGCGAGAGCGCGGTGTCGGCATGCAGGAAGAGAAACCATTCGCCCCGGGCCGCGCCGGCGCCGGCGCGAAGCTGCTTGCCGCGCCCGGGGGCGGACTCGATGAGGTTTGCGCCCGCTGATCCGGCGATCGCGCGCGTGGCATCCGTCGAGCCACCGTCGGCAACGATCACCTCACGGATCAATCCGGCTTCGAGGCCTGGCAGCAGGCTTTCCAGCGCCAGTGGCAAATCCGCAGCCGCATTCAGAGCCGGGATGATGACTGACAAGGGCGCAGGCATTCAGCCGCCAAGCTCCGCCAGACGTTTCTCGATCAGCATGAGGTCGCGCCAGGCACGGCTCTTGTCCTGCGGACGGCGGAGCAGATAGGCGGGGTGGAGAATCGGGATGATCGGGACCTTGAAGCCGTCCGGCGTGGCATAGGCATATTCATTGCCGCGCAGCTTCATGATGCCATCCTTGCTGGCAAGCAGGGACACGGCGGGCACGCCGCCGGCGGCGATGACGAGCTTGGGCTGAGCGAGTTCGATCATCCGGTCCACGAAGGGGCGGCAGACGGCGAGCTCGTCGGCCTCCGGGTTCCGGTTGCCGGGCGGACGCCAGTAATTGACGTTGGTGATGAAGGCGTTCTCGGCGCGCGTGCGGCCAATCGCGGCGAGCATCTTGTCGAGCAGCTGACCGGCCTTGCCGACGAAGGGCAGGCCGCGCCGGTCTTCCTCGGCGCCGGGGCCCTCCCCGATCACCATGAGACTGGCGCCCGCGATCCCGTCAGAGACAACCGCCTGTTCGCAAGTTGTCTTGAGGGGGCTGCCCTCGAAGGCGCGGATCGCCTCCGCCAAGGTGTCCATGGATTGAGCCGCCCGGGCTTTCGCGCGGGCTTCGTTGGCCCAGTCGGACACGGTGCGCGCGCCTTTGCGCACGGGCGCGCTGGTGGAAACGTTGACCGTTGGCTCAATCGCCCGCTGGGCGAGTTCGGCTTCGGGAGCCGCCTTCAGCAGCGCGTCCACCAGCGCCGTATCGACGCTCACGCCCATGTCCGTCCACCATTCGGTGAGCGCAGTCATGGGCACTCTTGACGCAGGGGCTGGCATTGCGGACGGGCTGGACCTTCAGGAAACACGTTGTAAGTGCTTATCCGGATAGAGATAAGGCGCATAGCGCAAACAAGGAGCTGACCTATGGCCGACGCCCCCGAACGCGAGTCGATGGAATTCGATCTGGTGATCGTCGGCGGAGGCCCTGCCGGCCTGTCAGCCGCCATCCGGTTCAAGCAACTGGCCAACAAGGCGGGCACGGACCTTTCGGTCGTGGTCATCGAGAAGGGCGGCGAGATCGGCGCGCACATCCTGTCGGGCCTGGTGCTCGACCCGAAGGCGCTAGATGAATTGTTGCCGGATTGGCGCACGCGGTCTGACCGTCCGCTGACGACCGAAGTGAAAACCGACAGCTACAAGCTGCTCGGCGAGAATGGCTCGGCGGAAGTCGGCTGGGCGCCCTTCCCGCCCCTGATGAGCAACCATGGTTGCTTCATCGGCTCGCTGGCGAATGTCTGCCGTTGGCTGGGCGCTGAAGCCGAGAAGCTCGGCGTCGAAGTGTTCCCGGGCTTTGCTGCGTCGGAACTCGTTTACGATGACAAGGGCGCCGTCAAAGGCATCGTTGCCGGTGTCATGGGCATCAACAAGGAAGGTGAACCGGGTCCGGACTACCAGCCGGGCATGGAACTGCTCGGCAAATATGTCCTGTTCGCGGAAGGCGCGCGCGGTTCGCTGACCAAGGAACTGATGGCGAAGTTCAGTCTCACCAAAGAGAGCGATCCGCAGAAGTACGGCATCGGCCTCAAGGAAGTCTGGTCCGTGCCGGAAGACATCTTCGAAGAAGGCCTCGTCCAGCACACTTTCGGTTGGCCCGTCATGGGCAAGAACGGTGATGGCGGCGGGTTCCTCTATCACTTCCGCGACAATGGCGAGGCGTTCGTCTCGGTCGGCTACGTGGTCCACCTCAACTACAAGAACCCCTACCTGTCGCCGTACCACGAGTTCCAGCGCTACAAGCACCACGCCGACGTCGTCCGCTACCTCAAGGGCGGCAAGCGCGTTGCCTATGGCGCACGCGCGATCACCTCGGGCGGTATCCAGTCCATTCCGCAGCTGTCCTTCCCGGGCGGCGCGCTGATCGGCTGCTCGGCCGGGTTTGTAAACCTGCCGCGCATCAAGGGCACGCACAACGCGATGAAGACCGGCATGCTGGCCGCCGAAGCTGCGTTCGAAGCCGTGTCCGCTGGCCGCCAGAGCGACGTGCTCGACGCCTATCCGGACGCCGTGCGCGCGTCCTGGGTCTGGAAGGACCTGTCGCCGGTGCGCAACATGAAGCCGCTGATGTCGAAGTTCGGCACCCTGCTCGGCGCCGCGATCGGCGTGCCCGACATGTGGATGCGGACGCTCGTCGGCTTCGGATTCCTGCCGACCCTGCACCACACGAAGACCGATGCAGAGTCGCTGAAGCCCGCCACGTATTTCAAGCCGATCGATTATCCGAAGCCGGACGGTGTCATCAGCTTCGACAAGCTGACGAACGTCTCGTTCACCAACACCTATCACGGCGAAGACCAGCCGATTCACCTGAAGGTCGCGAACCTCGCGCTCCAGAAATCCTCCGAGCACGATGTGTATGCGGGCCCCTCGGCGCGCTACTGCCCGGCAGGCGTGTACGAATGGGTGGGCTCCGGCGCGGATTTGAAGTTCCAGATCAACTCGCAGAACTGCATCCACTGCAAGACCTGCGACATCAAGGACCCCAACCAGAACATCAACTGGACAGTCCCTGAAGGCGGCGGCGGACCGGCCTATCCGAACATGTGATCGGGGCGGCATTTCGCAGCCAACTCTACGTGATGAACACACCGGTGCCTTGCTCTTGACGCAAGGGACTGCTTCATTCGCCTAGCAGCCGTCTGGAGCCTTTGTGTCTATGTCCCTTAAACATTCCGTGATCGCGTCCGGGTTCTTGCTTGCGCTCATGGGATGCACGAGTTTACCCGCGGGATGGGCCAGGTTGACCGAGGCAGCCGCGGAGACGTCGCAGCCCAAACTGTCGAAACAGGCCAAATCGACCGCCATTCGCGGCGCCAAGTACGCGCTGCCATCCGAAGCGCTGAAGGCCGGGGATACCGCCGGTTTCCTGAAACTGATCGCAGACCTTTCGGCGACCGAACGGGCCGAGGACCGGTTCCTCGATGCCTATCTGGCGCTCGACCGGGCGGCGGCGGACGACATGAAGGGTGCGCGGGCCTATCTGGGCCTCACCGGTGACGAGGCGGCCGACCTCGAACAACCAGGCTTCTATCTCTGGCTCGATGCCTGGCTGCTCGCCCTTGAAGGCAAGACGGATGAGGCCATCAACCGCCACCGTGAAGTGGCCGGCGGGATGCCGGGAATCACCGCAGATCTCTCCCTTGCCGCGATGCTGGAAGCGTCTGGCCGAAACGACGAGGCGCTCGCCGTTTATGAAGCGCTGACGCCGGAAAACATTCAGGCTCCAGAACATGAGTTTGACCCGCAAGGCATCGTGTTTGCGCATGTCAGCACGGTGATCGTGCGCCATTCGCTTCTGTTGCAGCGCATGGGCCGCATCGAGGAATCGAAGCTGGTCTACCAGAAGCTGGCGAACGCGCAGCCTGAAGAGGCGACCAGTTACGCGGCGGCCATCGACAGTCTCGAAACCGGCAAGAATCTCGACAACGAGGCACCGACCGTCCGGTCCGGGTTCGCGATGGCCTTGTCGGATGTCTCCTACGCAATGCAGCAGCAGCGCTACATCCAGACCGTGATGATCGGCGGGGATATCGAAGGGTTCGATGACAAGCGAGCCGCGTTCGACCTGTCGATCCTGCTGATTGATCCGGACAACGAAAATGTTCGCAGCGGCATCATCGACGCCCTCTATGAAGAGGCGCTGTATGCCGGCGCGGCGCACGTGGCCCAGACCGCACCGAAGACGTCTCCGTCTCTCGAGATTTCGGCGGCCCAGGCGCTTCTGATGGACGGCGACGAGGCGGGTGCCCGCAAGGCGATTGATGCCGCGCTGAAGATCAGCACCGAGAAGGAAAAGCTCTCGACGATTTATGGCGCGTTGCAACTGCGGGCGATGCTCAACGACAAGGACGCCGCCTATGCGCTGGTGCCAGAGCTGATGAGTCTTGCCGAGAACCCGGCGGAGAAGGCCGCGGCACATGGCGCGGCAAGCTCGGTCTTCCTGCATTTCGGTGACGCCAAACAAGCCGCCGATCATGCAAGGGATGCCCAGCGTCTCGACGATACGCATGACCGCCGGATGGTGCTGGCCGATGCGCTGGGCCGCTCGGGCCAGGTCAATGAAGCGCTGGTCATTCTCCGGTCAGAGCGGCTGGCCCGTCCCAATGATCCTTACACGTTGAATTCCCTCGGCTATTTCCTCATCACGCGGACGGACAAGTTTGAAGAAGGCTACAAGGTGCTCGCCCGCGCCATGTTGTTGGCCGAATCGGACCCCTACATAGCGGATTCGTTCGGATGGGCGTTGTTCCAGCTGGGCGATCTTGAGCGCGCCAAGGGTCTGATCGAAAGCGCGCGGGATGAACTCCCTCCCCAGAGCCATTGGGAAATCGAGGAGCATCTGGGCGACATTTACTGGCATGAAGACCGGAAGGACGAGGCCCGGACAGCCTGGACAACGGCGCTTGAAAACTATCCGCCGAATGCCGACAAGGACCGGATCGCCGCGAAACTGAAGGACGGGCTGACCCTGCCGCGTCCGGAAAAGCGGCCGCTGCCCGCGATTTCCCTGGAAGACCTTGAGGTTGAACGTCAGGACATCTGACATCGCCCCCTGTTGTGACCCGGCGGCGCGCCATAGTATCGCCGGAAACAGATGCGACGTCGTCGCAAAGCCCGGTTTTTGCGGGCAAACATGGCTTAAGACGGTCGAATCACCGCACAGGGTTAGCTGATGACTGACGCTCCTCCCCCGACTTTCCGCATGACGCTCGAAAAGTATGCCGGCCCGATCAAATGGGGCCGCAGGATCCTGCTTGCGGGCTTCGTGCTCGGTGTGATCGGGCTGATCGTGGCCTGGATCTACTTCGCAGCGCTCGGCCGGGATGTGCCTTCGATCGACAAACTCAAACAGTATGAGCCGCCGATCACGTCACGCGTGCACGCGGGCGACGGTACGCTGATTGCCGAGTTTGCCGACCAGCACCGGGTCTTCGTGCCTTACGAATCCATTCCCGAGCATGTGGTGCAGGCCTTTGTGGCGGCCGAGGACAAGAACTTCTTCACCCATGATGGCCTCGACTATGCGGGCATTACCCGCGGCGCGGTGAACACGGCCAAGAACAAGATCACCGGCGATGGCGGCATGCAGGGCGGTTCGACGATCACCCAGCAGGTCGCCAAGAACATGCTGCTGACCAAGGACCAGAATATCGAACGCAAGGCGAAGGAAGCGATCGTCGCCCAGCGCATCGAGAAGGAGTTCACGAAGGGCGAGATTCTCGAGCTCTACCTGAATGAGATTTACCTTGGCGGCCAGTCTTACGGCGTGGCGTCAGCAGCCTTGAACTATTTCAACAAATCCCTGCCGGAACTCGATCTTGCGGAAGCGGCAACGCTCGCTTCGCTGCCGAAGTTTCCGGGCAAGGTGAACCCCTACACCAATCCGGAACGCCTTCTGTCGCGCCGCAACTACGTGCTCCAGCGCATGAAGGAGGATGGTTACATCACGCGC
Source organism: Hyphomonadaceae bacterium (assembly GCA_027482995.1). GTDB lineage: Bacteria > Pseudomonadota > Alphaproteobacteria > Caulobacterales > Hyphomonadaceae > Hyphomonas. Next base: position 8,841 of record JAIXVM010000139.1, read on the forward strand.
GAGGAAATGGAGGGGGCCCTTGCAAGGCCTCTGACGACCACCCGCCGGCTTCGCGGACCGGAATTCATCGCGACCACCTATTTCGTGCAGGAACTGCGCAACGACCTGATCAAGCGCTACGGCGAAGACACGCTCGAACAGGGCGGCCTCTCGATCCGTTCGACGATCGATACGCGCCTTCAGATTGCGGCCCAGACCGCCCTTCAGAACGGCCTTGTAGCCTATGACCGCCGGCATGGATGGCGCGGTCCGCTGACGACACTTCCAGTGGATGATGCGTCGGTCGAGGCCCTTAAAGCGGTCAAGCTGCCCGGCGGCAACGGAACCTGGGAGGCCGCACTCGTCACCAAGCTGGGCGCAAGTTCGGCCGAGCTTCTGCTTAGCGACGGCGAAACGATCAAATTGCCGTCCGACGAGATCAAGTGGGCGCAGACCTACAAGCCGGAAGGCGGCAAGGCGGGCCTGCAAGTGGGCCACGTGATCCTCGCCGAGTTCAAACGCAAGGAACAGGCGGCTGAGGCCCCGGCAGACCCTGAAAGCGGCGAAGTGGCGCCGCCGGTGATGGTGCCGGTCGGCAATGCGACGCTGAGACAAGTTCCGGAAGTGGACGGCGCCCTGATCGCGATCGACCCGCACACGGGCCGCGTGCTGGCGATGCAGGGCGGTTATTCCTTCTTCAAGTCGAGCTTCAACCGCGTCACGCAGGCGACCCGCCAGCCCGGATCGAGCTTCAAGCCGTTCGTCTATGCGGCTGCGATGGAGAAAGGTTACACGCCCTCCTCCCGGATGCTGGACGCGCCGTTCGTGTCCTATGACGTCTCGACCAAGAAATACTGGGCACCGAAAAACTACACCGCTGGCCAGTCCTACGGGATGGTGACCCTTCGCGTGGCACTCGAGAAATCCCTGAACCAGGTGACGGCCCGTATCGCGCAGGAGATCGGCATGGAAGCCGTGTCCGATCTCGCCGAACGCGTTGGCGTTTATGAAAACCTGCCAGCCTATCCCGCCATGTCGCTGGGCGCTGGCGACACCGAGCTGATCAACCTCGTGCGCGGCTACGCGGCCTTCGTGAACGGCGGCAAGAAGGTCACCCCGACCCTGCTGGACCGGGTTCAGGACCGGTATGGCCGGACTTTGTATCGCAATGACCAGCGAAAGTGCGACGGTTGCCAGGCAGACGAATGGAACGGCGAAGAACCGCCCGTGCTCGCAGACAATCGCGAACAGGTTCTGGACCCGATCGTGGCCTACCAGATCACCCATATGATGGAAGGCGTCGTTGAACGCGGCACCGGTCGCCGGGCGTTGCGGATCGGCAAGCCCGTCGCCGGCAAGACCGGCACGACCGATGACTACCGCGACGCCATTTTCGTCGGCTTCTCACCCGATCTCGTGGTCGGTGTGCGCATCGGCTTCGACGACAACCGGTCGCTCGGCGAAGGCGAAGCCGGTGGCTCGGTCGCCGTGCCGATCTTCACCGAGTTCATGGAAACCGCGCTGAAGGATCAACCTGCCACGCCGTTCCGCATTCCGCCGGGCGTGCGTCTGGTGAAGGTTGATGCGCGCACCGGCGCGCCTGCGCCCGGCGGCGGTCCCGGTGTGATCGACGAGGCTTTCCGTCCTGGAACCGAGCCTGGCATGAACGTGTTCGTTGGACAGGAAGACTGCCTGTCGATCTCCGGCTCCTGCGGCGATGGGCTGAATACCAGCGGTACATCGACGGACGGCACCGGCGACGGCGCCACCTCGGACGAGAACCTCGACGGCATTTTCTGATTAA
>JAIXVM010000047.1 GCA_027482995.1 Hyphomonadaceae bacterium
AAGGCTTCCCGGCCGTGAAAGCCGAAGCGAAAGCCTCCTTCGGCGACGACCGCGTCTTCATCGAGAAGTTCATCCTCGAGCCGCGCCACATCGAAATCCAGGTGCTCGGCGACAAGCACGGCAACTGCATCTACCTCAATGAGCGCGAGTGCTCGATCCAGCGCCGCAACCAGAAAGTCATCGAGGAAGCGCCATCGCCGCTGCTCGACCCGGAAACCCGCAAGAAGATGGGCGAGCAGGCCGTCGCCCTCGCCAAGGCCGTGAAATACGACAGCGCCGGAACGGTCGAGTTCGTTGCCTCCGGCAAGGACAAGGGCTTCTACTTCCTTGAAATGAACACCCGCCTGCAGGTGGAGCACCCGGTCACGGAAATGATCACGGGCGTGGATCTCGTCGAGCAGATGCTGCGCGTCGCGTACGGCGAGAAGCTCAAGATCAAGCAGTCGGACGTCAAGATCAACGGCTGGGCGGTCGAGAGCCGTGTGTATGCGGAAGATCCCTACCGCAACTTCCTGCCGTCGATTGGCCGCCTCAAGCGCTTCCATCCGCCTACGGAAGGCAAGCTCGGTAAGGGCGAAGTCCGCATGGATTCGGGCGTGCGCGAAGGCGACGAGATTTCCATGTTCTATGACCCGATGATCGCCAAGCTGATCACCTGGGGCAAGGACCGCGACACCGCGCTCGACGTGCACGGCGAGGCGCTCGACCGGTTCCACATCGAAGGCATTCAGGACAACATCCCTTTCATCGCCGCCGTGATGGACGAGAAACGCTTCCGCTCCGGCAACATCACCACGGCCTACATCAAGGACGAGTTCCCCGAAGGCTTCCAGGGCGTTGCGCCCACGAAGACGCAGGAAACCCAGCTCGTCTGCGCCGCCGCCTATGTTCACAGCTTCTTTGACCGCCGCGCGGGCCGCATCTCCGGCCGCGTTGCGCCGGCCGGTCCGCCCCGCCGCGACTGGGTCGTGATCCTCGGCGACAAGCACCACGACGTCACGATCGACATCAGCGAGCATGGCGAAGCCCAGATTGCCGTGGACGGAGGGAAACCCCACAGTCTCGTCACCAGCTGGCAGCCGGGCAAGCACCTCGTCGAAGGCGTGCTCGACGGCAAGCCCTTCGCGGTGAAGTTCGCAGACCGCACGGAGGGCTATATTTTCCGCCACCGCGGCGTGGCCCTGCGCGCGCTCGTCTGCACGCCCTTCGTCGCCGGCCTGCATGAACGCCTGCCGGAGAAGCCGAAGGCTGACACGTCTAAACTCATCATCTCGCCGATGCCAGGCCTCGTGGTCTCGATGGATGTCGCGCTCGGTCAGGACGTGCAGGAAGGCGAGGCGGTCTGCATCGTCGAGGCGATGAAGATGCAGAACATCATCCGCGCCGGCGCCAAGGGCACCGTCAAGGCGATCAACGTCAAGGCGGGCGACAGCGTCGCTGCGGATGAAATCATGGTCGAGTTCGCCTGATTTTTCAGGAAAACAGGCACTTAACATTCCGGAAACCGGTTCGGCCTGCTATGGTCCGCAAGCAGCGGCGGAGCAGGCCCGATTTCTGGGAAGAACCTGCCTGTCAAATGACTGTTATCCAACAGACTTAGACGGGGCGGGCGCCCCATCGTCAGGAGCACGGATTACATGGAACTCTTTCTCACCCCGAACGGCCGTATCGATCAGCCTACGTATTGGCGCGCCGTCCTTATCCTGCTGGGCATCAGCATCGCGATGTCGGTGATCAGCGCGTTCGTCTCGCCCTTCCTTGGCTTCGCCAGTCTCCTCTTCATCTGGCCGTGGATCGCGGTGCACGTGAAACGCTTCCACGATTCCGGCAAGACCGGCTGGATCACGATCGCCATCGTCGTGCTCGCCATGATCGTCTCGATGATCCTCGGCTTTGTGCTGCCCGGCCTGTTCGGTGTCGACCAGTTCGCGCTCCAGCAGGACATGCAGCAGGAGATCGAGCGCGCCTCGTCCAGCGGCGATCCGTCGGCGGCCATCAGCGCCGCGATGGAGGCGTCCAAGCGCGTCGCCCAGGCCCAGCTCCTGCCCAGCCTTGTCTCAACCGCTCTGGTCACCGGCATCGTGGGCGCAGTCATGGGCGCCATCAACAAGACCGACCCGAATGACAACCAGTATGGCCCGGGCCCCGGCGGGGCCAGCGTCGCCTTTTCCTGAAACGGCGAGGACGTCGGAAGGAACACCGGAAAGGCTGACCCCTTTCCGGCCCTGACTGCGGCGTCCTGTTCAGCACACGAACAACTTTCAAATCGAGGGGATTTACATGGTTACTTTTCCCGAAGCCGTCCGGCTCTTCTTCGCCCGCTATGCGGATTTCCAGGGCCGATCGCGCCGTTCGGAATACTGGTGGGTCACGCTCTTCAACATCATCGTAGCCGTGGTCGGCGGGATTCTCGCCGTGCTGCTGGGCGGCGTGAACTTTGAAACGGGCGAAATGGGTCCGGCTGGTTATGTGATCTTCGGCCTTCTCGGATTGTACGCGCTTGCGATCATCATTCCGTCGATTGCCCTGTTTGTTCGCCGGTTGCACGACATCAACCAGACCGGCTGGATTTATCTCGGCCTGATCCTGCTTGGCGTCGTTCCCCTGATTAACTTGCTGGCTTCGATCGCCCAGATCGTGATCGCCTGCATTCCCGGCACAGTGGGCGAGAACAAGTATGGTCCGGACCCCAAGGGCCCGGCGGCGTCCACATCGGACGTGTTTGTCTGATCTCACGCTCTGGCGTAACGTCATCCGAAGAGCCGGGCGCAGGCGTCCGGCTCTTTTTTCTTGCTTTGTTTTATCGTTTATTGATAAGGGGACGCTCATGGTCCTCTCCACGCACCAGTCAGGCGATCTTATCCGTCACATGGACTTCCGCTTCCTGTTCCTAGAGCCGCAAGGCCGCCTTGCGCCCCGGCCTTTCGCCCGCGGGCTGGTGGTGCTGACCGGCGCCTTCATGCTGATCACGGTGCTGACGGCGGTTGTCTCGCCCGGCCTCGGCATCCTGCAATACACGCTGATGTTCCCGTACATCTGCCTGTTCGGCAAACGCCTCCATGATGCCGGCCTCAGCGCCTGGCTCTGGCTCGCTTTCCTGTCCGGGTTCGGCTTCGTCAACATGTTCCTCTCGGCCATCCTGTTGCCGCTGCTCTCGCCGCAGGCCTTCGCCATCCAGGAAGAGATCCAGAAGCTGATGCAGGCCGATGGCTTCGCCGCGGCCTTCGAGGCGCTGGCCGAACAGGCGCCGGAATATGCGCGCCTGTCAGCGGTCACCACCGTCGCGGCCTTGCTGGCCTCAAGTGCACTCGTCGGCTTTGCCGCCTACCGGATGCGCTCGGACCCCAAACCCAACCGTCACGGCCCGCCGACATCCGGCGCCGCCACCAGACCTTCGGCCTGACCCTGATCACAGAAAGCGACACGGCAATGGACACGTCCCTCGGAGAGATCGATCCCCACCGCCCCTGGATCCGCGATGTGCGCGATGATCCCGCCGCCATGAACTGGGCCGAAACCCTGCTCAATCCGCTGGGCGAGACCTCCAAGCTGCATTTCAGCCGGGCCTGGACCTTCATGTTCCTCGGCCGCATCGTGCTCTACCTGGTCCCGTCTGTGGTCGTCGCCATCCTTGGCATTTCGGGCCTCTCGCCTGAAATCTTCAATACGCCCCTGGACCTGTTGATCGTGACCATCCCGGCGGTTCTCGTGCCGTTTGCGCTGTTCACCCTCGTCACCGAATTCACCTCGTTCATCGCGCTCACGCGCCGCTTGGCCGATGCCGCGCGTCCCACCTGGCTGGCCATCATCGTGCTGATCCCGCTGACCCTCGGCTTGGTCGCCTATGTCGCCGGCACCCAGATGGGCGCCGCGCAGCACCGTCAGATGAATGCTCCGCCTGCGGAGAAAACCGAGGAAGCGCCGAAGGCCGGCGCCGCTGCCGAGGCGAAGCCCGAAGAGAAACCCAAGGGTGAGCAACGCCGCGGCCCGCCGGGCCCTCCCGGCCCGCCGCAGAGCGAGCGCCAGATGGCGGTGTCCACCGGCCTCGGCATGGCCCTCCCGATCTGGGCGCTGGCCTCGTTCGGCGTGATGATCTGGACGCTGGCCTACGTCGCCCGTCTGCCGAATGGCGGGCAGGGGACTTTGCGCACTGGAAGTGATCTTGCGCCGGAGGACCTCGCCGGCGGATATTAGGTTGGGGCCTCGGCCCCTTCCAATAGGCCGTCCGCCACCCTGACCAGCCGGCTGCCGAACACGTCCTCGAACGCGGCTTTCAGTGCCATGTCGGCCTCCGCCATCGAGACAACCCGGCCAAGCCCTTCGAGGCTGGTGACGCCGTAGCGTGGGTCTTCGATCCCGCACGGCGTGATGCCGGTGAAGTGCTCCAGCTCCGGCGCCACGTTCAACGAGATGCCGTGCAGGCTCACCCAGCGTTTAAGGCGCACGCCGATCGCCGCGATCTTGTCCTCGCGCAGCGGCCCGCCTGGCTCGGTCCGGTCCACCCAGACGCCGACTCGTCCCGCGCGAACCCCGGCCTCCACATTGAAGGCCGCGAGTGCCTCGATGATCCAGGCCTCAAGGCTCGCCACAAAGGCGCGCACGTCGCGCCCGCGGGCGCCGACATCCAGCATCACATAGGCCACCCGCTGGCCGGGGCCGTGATAGGTGTATTGCCCGCCGCGCCCGGCGTCGAAAACCGGGAATCGGGCGGGATCTTTCAGGTCTTCCGCCCGCGCCGATGTACCCGCCGTGTAGAGGGGCGGATGCTCCAGGAACCAGACCAGTTCGCGGGCCTCGCCCTCCCGGATCGCCCGCGCCCGGGCCTCCATCAGGGCCAGCGCGGCGTCATAGGAAACGGGGGTATCGGAGACCACCCAGTCAACTTCGGACAAGTTTGTCATGCCCCCCCGATATAGGCGTTTTTCAGGGCTTCACAAAGCCTGAGCACCGCCCTATACGGCCCGTCTGCCTCGAATGAGACCAGTCGTGCGGTCATGGCGGAATTGGTAGACGCGCAGCGTTGAGGTCGCTGTGGGGCAACCCGTGGAGGTTCGAGTCCTCTTGACCGCACCATCCAAACCGGTCCGCGCAGCGGATCAATCCGTCCGGAGGACGGATTGAAGGTGCAGGATGAATCAAAGACTCTTTCTTCCCGGTCCCCGAAGGGGATCATTTGGTCCGGGGGACCAAATGAAGGCGCAGGATGAATCAAAGACTCTTTTTTTCCGTCGCCCAAGGGGCTCAGGCCGTCTCGCGCTTTGGCGCAGCCGCGCCCAGCAGTTCCAGCATATCCGCCAGCGGCTTCGGCCTCGAAATGTGGTAGCCCTGCGCGGTGTCGGCGCCCATGTCCCTGAGCAGCGTCATGACCGTCTCGTTCTCGACGCCTTCGGCCACGACCGACATGCCCATCGCATGGGCAAGGTCGATGGTCGACTTGATCATCAACTCGTCGGAGCGGCCTTCCGTCAGTGTCAGGATGAATGATTTGTCGATCTTGAGCTCGTTCGCCGGGATCTGCTTGAGGTAAGACAGCGAGGACAGGCCCGCGCCATAATCATCAATCGAGATTGCGATGCCGGTGCTGCGGAACAGGTTGATGATCCGGAGCGCCTTTTCCGGATCGTTGATCACGGCGGTCTCGGTAATCTCGAAGCAGAGCTTCGCGCCCGAGGATTTCACCTTGCCGATGGCCCAGAGCGCAAAGCTCTCGTCATTCATCTGGCGCCCGGACACGTTCACCGAGACGGGCAGGTCGAAACCCTTCGCGCGCAGGACCTGCTGGTCCTCGATCGCACGCGTCACGACCCATTCCGTCAGCTGACGGATATGTCCCGTCTCCTCGGCGACCGGGATGAAGCTGTCCGGGAAAACCCGGCCACGTACCGGATGCTCCCAGCGGATCAGCGCTTCGAATCCCGAGATACGGTTCTCGGACAGGCTGAACTTCGGCTGGTAGTGCAGGGACAGGCCGCCTTCGGTCATCGCCGTCAGCATGTCGCTCATCAGCGACAGGGTCAGGGCCGGATTGCCATATTTGACGAGGTCGAACACCGAGACGGGTTCCTGGCTCTTCTCGGCGCCATCAGCGGCAACGACCGCCTGGTCCACCGGGCCAATCGGCGCGCCGCGCCCGGCTTCCGGCTCGGCGATTCCGCCGCAGAGCATCAGGTCGACCGATGCGTCGCCAATCGTTGCGGGCTGCGAGCAGGCTGCAATGATGCGGCGCAGGCCTTCCGGCCGAACAAACGGGCTTTGCGTATCAAGGATGAGACCGATATCGGTCGCG
>JAIXVM010000173.1 GCA_027482995.1 Hyphomonadaceae bacterium
ACACTTGTAATTTGCATTACACTTAGCTAGAATATGTGTAATGTCAATTACTGGAAGATACGCATGGCCCGCACGCCGGTTCACGTGACTGAAGCTGCCCCCAAAAGCCGGGGTGACCTGCGGCGTGAAGCCTTCCTCAAGGCCGCGCTCGAAGTATTTCTGGAGCAGGGGTACGAGGCCGCCAGCATGGCCGAAATCGTCACCCGCGCCGGCGGCTCCCTGACCACGCTCTATAACCAGTTCGGCGACAAGCAGGGCCTGTTCCTCGCCATGATCGGCGAGCGCGCGCAGCTCCTGACGACGTCGATGTATGTCGAGCTGTCCGCCCACACGCCGGTCGAAACCGGTCTCACGCGCATCGCCGAGCAGTCCGTAACCAAACTGCTCGAGCCCGCCTCCCTCGAACTCTATCGGCTCATCCTCGGCCTCGGGGCAAAGTTTCCGGACGTTGCGACCAAATTCCAGAAAAACGGGCCGGACCGTGTCAGCGCGGCGCTCGCCGCCTATCTGTCCGACCGTGCCGAAGCCGGCGAGATCGAGATCGACGACCCCGTCGAGGCCGCCTATCTCTTCATTTCACTCGCCCGCGCCGGCCTTGTGACGCGCGCCCTGCTCAATCCTGAATTCCGTCCGGGTCCGGATGACATCAAGGCTTCGGTGCGCACCTGCGTAAACCTGTTCCTGAACGGCGTCCGGCCACGCCCCGCTACCTGACCGGCCCGGCCTCGCAGAACCAGCACTCCTCGCGCTGCCCCATGGCGCCAATCGGGCTGCCCGGCGGGGCCTCAAGCGCAGGCCGCGCCACCGGCAGGGCAGGGTCGCCGCCAGAGAGGTGCCGTTCGATCTGTGCTGCGAGCGCTGCTACGTGAGCCGCCTCCGCATCTGTCCGTGAACGGTTCTTCTTGGCGAGGCGCGCCTGCATCGCCGCCAGCTTCGCGTCCACCGCCGCGCTCACTCCCGGCGCAGCAGCGTCGCTCCGGGACAGGCCAATCATCTCCGCCACCAGCCGCGCCTGCACGCCTCGCGCCAGCGCCGCCAGTCTTGGCTCCGGCTGCGGCGCAAACACCGCCGCATCCAGCGTATCCAGTGTCTCGCGCAGCGTCATCGCGCCCGCGCCTCGCTGTTCATACGCGACGAGCCGGCTCGCCCGCGACGGCTCCAGCACCGCCGACAGGGTGAGCCCCGCCGCAATGTCCGCCGCCGCGCCGAGGTCGAACACCGGACCCGTCCGTCCCGGGAACACTTCCTGGGCCTTGCCGCCGCCCGCATAGCCGACATCGCCCGGTGTCAGCTGGTTCAGCAGCGCGTCCGGCAGGTCCAGCGCGGCCGGGTCCAGCGTGCGCACCAGCGCCGCCAGCGCGCGGCGTTGCTCGCTGGCCGAAACCGGCGTTCCGGCAGCCTCGCCATCGCCGGTCACCGCGTAGCGGAAGTCCAGCCCGCCGATGAACTTCGCTGCCGCGTCGATCTGGTAGCGATGATAAAGATAGATCGGCACGATCACCGCATTGAGATCAGACGTGGCCCGTCCGGGCGCCAGCACACGCGGCCCGAATCCGGCGAGCGCGATCTTCCGCACGGCCATCGTCTCGTCGAGCGCCGCCACCGGGTCCGGGCCATTGTCCCAGACCGAGGCAAAGGGATGCGCCGTATCCATGGTCCGCGCATGATCATCCGAAACAAACCGCAGACCGCTGCCATACGCGGCTTCCACCATGTCATCCAGCGCCGCCGGATCGTCTCCGCCGCCGGGAAACTCCGTATACAGCCATTTGATCGTGAACATGTCCCATGCGCCAAGGCCGGCGCCATAGGCCTGCGAGAAGTCGAGCCCGCCATCGGCCTTGGGCTTCACCCAGGGCGCCGGATAATCCATCACCGAGGCGCGCCCGTTGCCACTCGCGGCAAAGTTATGCGCGATGCCGAGCGTATGGCCCACTTCGTGCGCCGCCAACTGCCGGATGCGCGAGAGGGAAATCTGGATCGGATCATCCGCGCTGCCGGTCCCCGTCGCGCCTGCGCCCGCCAGGCCTTCGAAGATCATCCGGTCCTGCCGCACGCGCTGCGAGCCAAGGATCACATTGGCTTTCAGGATTTCGCCCGTCCGCGGATCGGAAATGCTGCCGCCATAGGACCAGCCGCGCGTCTGCCGGTGCACCCAGTTGATCACGTTATAGCGCACGTCCAGCGGATGCGCGTCTTCGGGCAATACCTCCACGCGGTAGGCATCCTCGAACCCGGCGGCCTTGAATCCCTCGGCCCACCAGCTCGCCCCCTCGATCAGCGCGTTGCGCACGTCGTCCGGCGCGCCATTGTCCACGTAGAACACGATGGGCTTCTTCACCGGGCCGGAGGCCGCCGCCGGGTCCGTCCGCTCCAGCCGGAACCGGCGCGACAGGCGCGTGACGATCGGCTCACCCAGCGGGCTCGAGAAATCATAGAAGCCCATGCCGATATTGGCCGTACGCTGATCAAACGCCCGGGGCTCATAACCATCGTCCGGCAGGCGCACGAAGGAATGGTGCAGGATCAGCGTCACCGCCCGCCCGTCCGCCGCGGTCGCCGCCGTTTCGGCGTTCGACTCGGAGGTTTCAAAGGTCAGGAAGGCGTCGATCTCGGAATTGTCCGGAAAGGACAGCACATTGCCCGTGTCCGGCATCGACCGGTCTGCCGCAAGGCTATAGCCCGCCGCGCCCTCACCGAAGGCCAGCGCCCCGGCCAAGTCGAACGCATCCCGCGTCAGGAAATCCGTCAGGTCCACCAGCAGCCGCCCGTCGCGGCCCTTGGCCTCGATATCCGCCGACCACAGGAACGAGGTCGCAAAGCTCTGCTGCACGGCCTTTTCTTCCGCCGCCCGTCCGGACGTCGCCCGGTAGCGCAGGTTCTCCTGCTCGGCGACGACCTTGCCACCAATCTGCCGGAAGCGGACAATCTCGCCGGATGAGGCGTTGCCCCGGTCAAGGCCGATCGGGTTCGACCCCAGCCCCGCCGTCAGCCCGGTCGCGTAGATGAACCGCACGGATGTCCCGTCCGCCCCCGGCGCGGGCAGGGCGGCAAACACGCGCGCCGCGTCCCGGTCGACATACAGCTCAAGGAAACCGGGCCTCGCTTCTAGCCCCGCGACCCGCTGCTCGAGCGTCTTGGTCGTCTGCGCCAGCGCGGGCGCCGCCAGCAGCATCACCCACGCAGCAAGAATGGCGAAAAGTCTCATGGAGGTGCCCCCGGCAAATGTCAGCCCTGACCCCACTAAAGGCGATCCGGCGGCCCCGCGCAACGTGCCCCCTTGACTTGTCCGCCGATCCGGCGCCAGCCCCGCCTGCTTGAAGTTGCCCGCAAACGCAGGCATATTCCAGCTTCGTTCAATAACCCCGAGAGGAGTGTCTCCCATAGCTCGCAGACCCGAAGCCGATGCGCCCGTCAAGAAACAGATTGGCCCCCGCATTAATGATGAGATCCGCGCCGCCCGCGTGCTGCTGATCGATGAAAAAGGTGAGAAGCAGGGTGTCATGCCCCTCGCAGCGGCGCTGGAAGCGGCGCGCGAAGCGACCCTCGACCTTGTAGAAGTTTCCGGCGACCAGGAAGTGCCCGTCGTCAAGCTGCTCGACTATGGCAAGCTGCGCTTTGAAGAGCGCAAGAAAAAGGCCGCCGCCCGGAAGAAGCAGAAATCGTCCGAGCTCAAAGAGATCAAGATCCGCCCGAACATCGATACGCACGACTACGAAGTGAAGTCGCGCGCGATCCACCGCTTCTTCGAAGATGGTGACAAGGTGAAGATCACCCTGCGCTTCCGCGGCCGCGAAATGGCGCACCAGCATCTCGGCATGCAACTGCTCGAAAAGATGAAGGTCGACTTCGCCGAAGCCGCCAAGGTCGAACTCGAGCCCAAGCTCGAAGGCAAACAGATGACGATGGTCCTCGCACCGCGTTGAACGCTTCGCCCCTATGCGAAATTCAAAAAAGCCCCGGCCTTTCGGTCGGGGCTTTTCTCATGGCTCAGCGGCTTGCGCCGCGCTGCGTCAATGAACGCGGATGTCGTTCGTCACGGAGCTGACGCCCGGCGCGGCCCAGGCGGTGGACGCGGCGAGTTCGCGTTCCGACCAGTTGTTCACCTTGCCGGTCAGTGTCACGGCGCCGTTCGACGCCGTGACGTCGACGTGCTCAGGCTTGAACCAGGACCGATTCAGCGCGCCCATGATATCTTTCTTGATGTCGCCCGTGTCCGGCCGCGCCTCGACGGCAATCTGGTTGGAAACACCGGTCACGCCCCACAAGGTGCGCACAGCCTGCGCCGCGGCGTCGTGCTGGTAATGCCAGGGAACCTGACCCGTCAGCGTGAGCCAGCCTTCGGTCACCGTCACCTTCACGGCATCCTTCGGCACCGAGCTGTCCCAGGCGAGACGGTGCAGGGCGGCTTCGGCGATCTCCGAGTCGCTGCGCTTCACTTCGAAGGGCAGTTTGACCTTGATCTCCTCGGCCACGGCTTTCACGTCCTTGACGCGAAGCGCCGCCATTTCGGCGCCATGCTTCTCGGAATAGGTCTCGACATTTCCGGTCAGCGTGATCACGCCGTCCTGCGCCGTGACGCCGATATGTGCGGCGTTGACGCTCGGCTCCCAGATCAGCTCATCGAGAACCGATTGTTTCAGTTGCTGGTCATTCGACATGTGTCTCTCCTTTGAAGAGGGGGGTGCCGCGCCAGACAGGCTCGCGCGCGCAGTTCCCATGCCGGGAGTGCGCCTCGAAGAACCGGCGCGTCAGTCTCGGACACTACTTAGGTAATTTGCCGGCAGACCGTCCATAAACCGTCCCGCCGGTTATGGACGGTTTATGGACGGGTCCGGCGCGCGCTTGTGCAACCTTCGCGCGCGCGGTCAGCATCCCCCTTGATTCTCCCGCGCGCCTCCGTCATAAGCCGCCTCTTGCCGGACTCCGGGGCGACGGCATTGCCCCCAGGACGCGCATTTTGGGCCGCCAGATCTGGTGTGAGCTCTACAGTTTGAGGAGAAAAACATGCCGAAGATGAAGACCAAGAAGGCCGCTGCCAAGCGGTTCAAGATCACCGCGACGGGAAAGCTGAAGCATGGTGTGGCCGGCAAACGCCACCGCCTGATCAGCCACAACTCGAAATACATCCGCCAGAACCGCGGCACGTCCGTCGGCGCCAAGGCAGATGAAGCCCGCGTGAAGAAGTACCTGCCTTACGGCCTGTAACTTCTAACCCATTGATCCTGAACACGAATTGACAGGAGGCTCGTATGCCCCGTTCCCGCGCCAAAGTTCCCGCCCACGCCCGCCACAAGAAGATCCTGAAGCAGGCCAAGGGTTTCCGTAACCGCCGCAAGAATACCTTCACCAACGCCGTCGCTGCCGTCTGGAAAGCCGGCGAGTACGCCTATGTCGGCCGCAAGGTGAAGAAACGCTCGTTCCGCTCGCTCTGGATCCAGCGCATCAACGCCGCCGTGCGTATCCACGACGAGAACCTCACTTATTCCAGCTTTATCAATGGCTTGACCAAGGCCGGCATCGAAGTTGACCGCAAGGTCATGGCCGACCTCGCCGTCCGTGAGCCGGAGGCGTTCGGCGCCCTCGTCTCGCAGGCCAAAGCTGCCCTCGCCTAAGGATCAGACCCATGAGCAAGTCCCCGAACTCCGTCCTCCACCCGAGCAAAAAGCCGCGCGTCAAGCGCCGGAACTCGAAATGGACCGCCAACCTGAGCAAACGTGCCAACATCGGCATCTTCGGTAACACGAAGAAGGCCCGGAATGCCCGCAAGAAGGCTGCCCGCGCGTAATCTCAACGGCCCGCTGGCACATCGCCCGCGCCTGAATTAAGGCTCCCGTGACCTTGTCGCGGGAGGCTTTTTTCATGGGCGTATCGAAGCTGAGCGCGGCCTTGCGGATTGCACTTGGCATCAGCCTCGTCCTGTTTGCGGGTGCGGCCGGCTTTCTCCAGCGCTCGCCCTGGATTCTGCCATTCATGGGGATCGGTTTCACGGCGGCCTACCTCTGCGGCCAGCTGCGGCTCTGGCGGGTGGCGCGCAATTCCGGCACGCTGAGGCGGTACTGGCTACAATTGCCGGCCGACTTTGCCGTGCAGCTGGTGCTGGTCACCGTGCTTTACCTTATCGGGTTCGGCCTCAGCGCCTTGTTCAGCGGCGGCGTCAGCGTGGCCGCTTTCGCGCCAGGCGATGCGATCTGGCCGGTCGCGGTCGGCGCGGTGGCGTCGATCCTCGGCTTCTATATCGACCGCGTCGAGGGCCATCCGTCGAGCCTCTTTCCGGCCTGGATGAATTCCGATCCGCCCGGCGAGGAGGCGGCCGGAGACGACCTGCGCCTGTTGCCGGAACCGGTGACGGTCGACTCATTCTTCGCGCACCGCGATCCGGTGCCACCCGATGCAGATCCGCAAGCCGCCTCTACGGCCGGGCTCAGCGATGACGACATCACGCGCGTCGAGGCACGGCTCGGGCGTGCGCTGCCGGAGCTGCTGATCACGCTCTACAAGCTCCAGAACGGGGGATCGGTGGCGGGCCTGTGCATCCCGCTCCCCGGCCACGAGGCGCCGACGCGGTACGGCGAGGTGATGATGCCGTTCGGCGGCTACAATGACCTGATCCGCGCCGAGACGCTGCGGACGGTCTGGGACACGGTCTGCGACTATGCGGATCCCAACGCGCCGGAGGAGGCCGACCAGTTCCCGGCCGGGTGCAAGGCCCAGATCGTGCTGGCGCAGTGGTACCGGGAGACCCTGTTCCTCGACTATAACCAACCGGGAGCGCCCAGGGTCGGCTTTGCCGATTTCGACCGGTATGACACCGAGGGAAACCGGGACACGGTGACCTGGTGGAAGGACTTCGAGACCTTCTTTGCGGCCCTGCGCCATTACGAGCCGGTCTGAGCCCCAACTGGCGGGTTGGCGCGGGCACAAGAGGCCGCTAAACAGCGCGCTTGGTTTTCCGGAAGGGGCGTCGCGTGTCCGACATTGCAAACATCGAGGCCGAAGCGCTGGCCGCCATCAAGGCGGCCGCAAGCCTTGACGCGCTGGACGCCGTGCGCGTCGCCGAACTTGGCAAGAAGGGCCGGGTCTCCGGCCTCATGGGCACCCTCGGCGCGATGGCGCCCGACGAGCGCAAGGAGAAGGGCCCGGCCCTGAACGCGCTCAAGGTGCGGATCGAAGACGCCGTGCGGGCGCGCAAGGGCGCGCTCGAAGCCGCCGCGCTCGAAGTCCAGCTGAAGCGGGAAACGGTGGACCTGACCTTGCCGGCGACGCCGTCAGCCGGGGAAGGGGCGCTGCATCCGGTGATGCAGGTGTTCGAAGAGATCGCGGCCATCTTCGGCGACATGGGCTTCCGCGTCGCGGAAGGCCCGGACATCGAGGATGACTGGCACAACTTCACCGCGCTGAACTTCCCCGAAGGCCATCCGGCGCGCGAGACGCATGACACGTTCTTCCTGAAACAGGGCGACAACGCGCTGCCGAAAGTGCTCCGTACCCATACGAGCCCGGTGCAGGTGCGCACCATGATGAGCGAGAAGCCGCCGATCCGCATTCTTGTTCCGGGCCGCGTGTTCCGGAATGACTGGGACGCGACGCATACGCCGATGTTCCACCAGGTCGAAGGGCTCGTCATCGAGGAAGGCATCCACATGGGCCACCTCAAGGGCTGCCTCGTGGATTTCGTCAAAGCTTTCTTCGAAGTGGACAATGTGACCGCGCGCTTCCGGCCGCACTTCTTTCCGTTCACGGAGCCTTCGGCCGAGATGGACGTGCAATGCCATCGCGCCGGCGGTGTGGTTGAAATCGGCAAGGGCACCGACTGGCTGGAAGTTCTCGGCTGCGGCATGGTGCATCCGAATGTGCTGCGCAATTGCGGGCTTGATCCGGCCGTTCACCAGGGCTTCGCGTTCGGCCTCGGCGTGGACCGCTTCGCCATGCTGAAATACGGCATGCCGGACCTGCGCCCGTATTTCGAAGCCGATCCGCAATGGACCCGCCATTACGGGTTCTCACCCTGGCTCACACCCTCCGTCAGCGGAGGGCTCAGCTGATGAAATTCACCCTTTCCTGGCTGAACGATCATCTCGTCACCAAGTCCTCGCTGGACGAAATCCTAGGCTTCATGGGCAAGGCGGGTCTCGAGGTCGAGCACGTCCACGACCCGCGCACAGCGCTGGCGCCGTTCTCCGTTTGCAAGGTGCTCGAAGCCGAGCCTCATCCGCAGGCGGACAAGCTGCGCGTCTGCAAGGTCGAGACGATCGACGGGATCAAGCAGATCGTCTGCGGCGCGCCGAATGCGCGCGCCGGCATGACGGCCATCTATGCGCCGCTCGGCACCTGGATTCCGGGCCTCAGCATGGCACTCGACAAGAAGCCGCGCGCCATTCGCGGCGTCGAAAGCCATGGCATGATGTGTTCGTCGCGCGAGCTTGAAGCCGGTGACGATCATGACGGCATCATTGACCTGAACGGCGACTACACGGTGGGCATGCCCGCCGCCGAAGCGCTCGGCTTCACCGATCCTGTGATCGACTTCGAAGTGACGCCCAACCGGCCGGACTGGCTCGGCGTGCAGGGCATCGCGCGCGACCTCGCCGCAGCAGGTGCAGGCCGCTTTCTTCGCAATGACGCACGGAAAGTGCCGGGCAGCGGCGATTGCCCGGTGGAGATCCGGCTCGACGCGCCGGAGGCCTGCCCGATGTTTGCGGGCGCAGTGGTGCGCGGCGTCACCAATGGTCCGTCCCCGGACTGGATGCAGGCGCGCCTGAAAGCGGCCGGCCTTCAGCCGCGATCCCTGCTCGTTGATATCACGAACTATATCTCGCTCGACCGCGCCCGCCCGCTGCACGCTTATGACGCGGCGAAGCTGTCCGGCACCGTTGTCGCGCGCCTCGGCCTTGAGGGCGAGACGCTGCAAGCCCTCGACGGCAAGACCTATCCGGTTACGGAAGATATGTGCGTCATCGCAGACGAGTCCGGTGTAATCGGGCTCGGCGGCGTGATGGGCGGCCAGTCGTCCGCGGTGTCGGCTGAAACAACCGACGTGTTCATCGAGAGCGCCTGGTTCGACCCGCTGCGCACGGCCCGCACAGGCCGGGTGACCGGCATTCATTCCGACGCGCGCTACCGCTTCGAGCGCGGCGTCGATCCGCAAAGCTGTGTCGATGGCCTGAATCTCGCGCTCGCCCTGATCCTTGAATATGGCGGCGGCACCGCGACGAAAGCACGGATTGCCGGCAACATTCCGGCGCGCATCCAGAAGGTCACCTTCTATCGCGGTGATGTCGAGCGCCTCACGGGCCTCGTCGTGAAGCCGGCCGAGATGAAGCGGATCCTCAAGGATCTCGAGTTCGATATCGAGGATGCGGGCGATGCCTGGTACCTGATGCCGCCCTCGCACCGGTTCGATATTGATCGGTCTGCGGACATTGTCGAAGAGATCGCCCGCCTGATCGGATACGACCAGTTGCCGACCACCTCGCTGCCGGTGCGCGAAGGCATGAAGCAGGGCGTTGCTTCGGCGCGCCAGACGCGGGTGGCCATCGGGCGCCGCGCGATGGCGGCCCGCGGCTTCCTTGAGGCGGTCACGTGGAGCTTCATGTCGAAGGACCACGCGCGCCTGTTTGCGAAGATCGACGAGGCGCTGACGGTCGCCAATCCGGTGGCCAGCGAACTCAACTACATGCGCCCTTCGGCGCTCGGAAACCTTGCGCAGGCTGCGCAGCGCGCTGCCAACCGGGGCGAGAGCGGCGTCCGCCTGTTTGAAGCGGGCCCGGTCTATCTCGGCGACGGGCCGAAAGATCAGCGTACGGTCATTGCCGCGCTCGTCCAGCCCGCCGCCCAGCGTCACTGGAAAGGCGCCGCCGCGCCGTATGATGCCTTCTCGGCGAAGGCGGACCTGCTCGCCTTGCTCACGGCGCTCGGCCAGTCCGGCGACAAGTTCCAGGTCGGCCCGGCCACGCAGCCGCACTGGCATCCCGGTCAGTCGGCCAGCCTCCGGCTCGGGCCGAAGATGACCGTCGCAAACTTCGGCGCCCTGCACCCCGCCGTGCTCAAGGCGATGGATGTCGATGGCCCGGTCTATGCGTTCGAGTTGAACCTCAACGCCCTGCCGGTGATTAAGGCGAAGTCGACCAAGACCAAGCCGGTGCTGGAGCGCGCCGACCTGACGCCGATCCGGCGCGACCTGGCCTTCGTCGTGGACGCCGGCGTCGCCGCGGGCGAGCTCGTGCGCCATGCGCAGGGGGCCGAGAAGCTGCTGATTTCGAAGGTGGACGTGTTTGACGTCTATCAGGGGCAGGGCGTACCCGAGGGAAAGAAGTCGGTCGCGTTCGAAGTGACGATCCAACCGCGCGAGGCGCTGAAGGATGACCAGATCCAGTCGATCATGGACCGGGTGATTGCTTCCGTGTCAAAAGGAACCGGCGGCGTATTGCGCGGTTAGCGCGCGGGGCCGCGCGAGGGGGCCGCATGGGACTGCAGCAATCGCTTTACGAACAGCTGGTGCCGGAGGCGCGTGCGTCCGGCATCTCGAAGCTGAACCTTTTCATTGTCGCCATCGTGCTCGCCTCGTTCCTGTTCCTGGCGCTGGAGACCGAGCCGCTGCTGAACACCGATCCGGTCTGGATGCAGGTGTTTGCGGTTTTCAACACGTCGGTGCTCGTGATCTTCACGCTCGAATACATCGCGCGCGTCTGGGTGGCCGGGGTCGACCCGCAATACCGGGGCTTCGGCGGGCGCGTTAAATACATGACGCGGTTCTATCCGATCGCCGATTTCCTGGCCTTCGCGCCGGAGCTGATCGTGATGGCAATGGGGGGCGGTGGCTCGCTGCTTGTGCTGCGCGTGCTCCGCCTCGCGCGCCTGATCAAGATCGCGCGCTTCGTGCCAGCCTTTGATGCGCTCGCCGCGGCGCTGCGCCGGTCCGGGTCGCAGCTTCTCACGAGCCTCGCGGTGGCGCTGGCGCTCGTCTATATCTCGGCGGTGCTGCTCTATTTCGTCGAGGGCGTGGGCGGCGAGCATCAGGAGACGTTCGCGTCGATTCCGCGCGCCATCTGGTGGGCGGTCGCCACGCTGACCACGGTCGGCTATGGCGATGTCTACCCGGTCACGCCGCTGGGGCGATTCTGTGCCGCCATCATCGCGATCGCCGGCATCGGTGTCGTGGCGCTGCCGGCGGGCGTTTTTGCGAGCGCCTTTTCGGACGAACTCAGGGAACGCCGCGAGCGGGGACAACGCCTATGACACAGCTGAAGATGGCCGTTGCCGGTGTGGCCGGCCGCATGGGGCGGCAGCTGGCGGCGATGGTCATCGACCGGGGCCATGCGCTGACCGGCGGCAGTGAAGTGGCAGCGGCCGGGGTGTTCGATGAGGATATCGGAACGCTCGCCGGGCGCCGCGCGCTGGGCGTCTGGCCCGCGCTGGGCGCCGCCGACGCGGCGGCGGGCGCCGATGTGTGGATCGACTTCACCCGCCCGGAGGCGACGCTTGCGGCGCTCGGCGCGCTGGAGGCGACCCCGGTTCGCGCCGTTATCATCGGCACAACGGGGTTCACGCCGGAGCAGGACGCCGCCATCGCCGCAGCGGCCCGGCGCGTCGCGATCGTCAAGGCGGGCAACTTTTCGGTGGGCATCAACCTGCTCCAGGCGCTGACGCGCCTTGCGGCATCGCGTCTCGGTCCGGACTGGGACATCGAGATCCTGGAGTCGCATCACCGGCTGAAAGTGGATGCGCCGTCGGGCACCGCGCGGATGCTGGGCGAGGCGGCGGCGGCGGGCCGGGGAGGCGCGCTGAGCGAGCTTCAGGCGCCGCCCTATCTCGGCCCGGACGCCGCCCGCAAGGAAGGCGAAATCGGCATGGCCGTCAGGCGGGCCGGGGGGATCTATGGTGAACACGAGGTCCTGTTCGGCTCCCCGCGCGAGACGATCCGCCTGTCACACATGGCGCTCGACCGGTCGGTTTTTGCCGAAGGCGCGGTCCAGGCTGCCGTATGGGCAGCCGGTCAGGCGCCCGGCCTTTACGGCATGGACGATGTGTTGGGTATCCGCCACACCGGTTGAGGAAAGCGGGGACGGGGCGGCGGAATGCGCCTTGACGCGCCGCAGCATCGTGCCAACGTGACACTCCCGTTAAGTGATA
The DNA here is from genome assembly GCA_027482995.1 of Hyphomonadaceae bacterium. GTDB lineage: Bacteria > Pseudomonadota > Alphaproteobacteria > Caulobacterales > Hyphomonadaceae > Hyphomonas. The sequence goes on from JAIXVM010000173.1 coordinate 12,133, forward strand.
CCCACCCGTCCCAAGGCTCATGATTGGTATCGTAGTCGTCAGTCACGGCAAACTTGCCCACGAACTTGTCGCCGCCGCGGAACACGTGGTCGGGCGCTTGTGGCGAACGCGTGCCGTGTCGATTGATGCGGACGAAGACCTGGATATCAAGCGCGAAGCCATCCTCGAAGCCGTCCGCGCCTGCGATACCGGCCGCGGCGTGATCGTGCTGACCGACATGTTTGGCGGCACACCGTCGAACCTCGTGCTCTCCCTGCGCAGCCGGGCCAGCATGGAAATCGTCTCGGGCGCAAACCTGCCGATGCTGATCAAGCTGGTCCAGACGCGCGACGTGCTTAGCCTCGACGAATGCGCCCATGACGCAGCCGAGGGCGGGCGCAAGTACATCACCATCGCGTCTGACATCCTCGCCAAAATCGCCTCCTGCTGATGTCTGATTCGTTTCTGGCCGAGCGGCGCGTGACGATTGTGAACCGGAAAGGCCTGCATGCACGCGCCTCCGCCAAGGTCGCGAAGCTCGCCGCCACGTTTGATGCGCAAGTTGTTGTCAGCCACGAAAGCGAGACGGCGGACGCCCGCTCGATCATGGACCTCCTGATGCTGGTCGCGCACACCGGTTGCGTGGTCGAGATTAAGGGCAGGGGCTCGCAGGCGGCCGAAGCCGTGGACGCGATTGCCACGCTGATCGCGGACGGGTTTGGCGAGGACGACTCGTAGGGCGGGTCTTCTCCCGCCCCGGAGCCTTAAGCCGCTTTCCGCTTTGCCTTGCGAACTTCGAACTTGTTGAGCGCGTGCAGGTAGGCCTTGGCGCTGGCGACCAGCGTGTCGGGATCGGACGAACGGCCCGTTGCCATGATGCCATCGCCGTTGAGCCGCACTGACACCGTCGCCTGCGCATCCGTACCGCCGGTCACGGCATGCACCTGGTAGAGTTCCAGCACGGCCTGGTGCGGCACGATCTGGCGGATGGCGTTGAAGACCGCATCGACCGGGCCATTGCCGCGCGCGATGGCGTACTTCTCTTCGCCGTCCACCACGAGATCGATTTCGGCCGTCTGCGGACCATCTGTGCCGGCCACCACGCGCAGGCGCTTGAAGCCGATACGCTCACCCTCGGCGGCGAGCTGCTCGTCCACCAGCGCGACGATGTCGTCATCGAAGACGTGCTTCTTGCGATCGGCGAGGTCCTTGAAGCGCTTGAACGCATCGTTCAGCGCCTCGCCCTCAATGAAGTATCCCATCGATTCCAGCTTGTCGCGGAACGCGTTGCGGCCCGACAGTTTGCCCATGACGAGAGACGTTTTGGCCACGCCCACATCTTCCGGTTTCATGATCTCGTAGGTTTCGGAATTCTTCAGCATCCCGTCCTGGTGGATGCCGCTCTCGTGCGCGAAGGCGTTCTTGCCGACGATGGCCTTGTTGTATTGCACCGGGAAACCCGTGATGCGGCTGACCATGGCCGAGGCGCGGGCGAGGTAGCTCGTGTCGATGCCGGTCTCGTAAGGCAGCGTGTCGCCGCGCACCTTCATGGCCATCACCACTTCTTCCAGCGCGGCATTGCCGGCGCGCTCGCCGAGCCCGTTGATCGTGCACTCGATCTGGCGCGCGCCATTGGAGATGCCGGCCAATGAGTTTGCGACCGCGAGGCCGAGGTCGTTATGGCAGTGCGTGGACCAGATCACCTTGTCCGAGTTCGGAATGGTTTCGATCAGCCGGCGGATCAATGCGCCGTACTCTTCCGGATGCGAGTAGCCGACCGTGTCGGGCACGTTGATCGTCGTCGCGCCGGAGGCGATCGCCGCATCGATACATTTGCAGAGGAAATCGAACTCGGTGCGGGT
>JAIXVM010000101.1 GCA_027482995.1 Hyphomonadaceae bacterium
CATCATGCGCGGACCGATGCGGCAGGTGAAGCGAGGCTCCTCGATCGGGAAGGCACGACCGGTAAACTCAACGTCCAGCGCAAGGCCTTCGGTCTCCTTCATCTGCAGGCGGACTTTCTTGAGCGGCTCAATCACGCTGACCGAGAGCGGACCCACGAACGTGTCCATCCGCTCCATGTTGAGCGGGCGCGACAGGAAGACCGAGGCCTGCTTGCCGTCTTTCAGGATCGAGACCGAGGCATCAATGATGTTGAGGTGCGGATAAACGCCCATGGCCGCTGCGAAGAAGGTCGACCCATCCGCGCTGTAGCCGTTGAAGAAGAAGCGGTCGTAGAAATTGCGATCCGATCCCGCAAACGCCACTGGCTCGGGCGTCTGGTGAATCGGATACTCGTCTCCGGCGGTGAGCATGGCAGCGTCCTTCCTTTGCGTGACCTCTTGGCGTATGGGCCCTGCAAGTTAGGTTGGCGCGGGGGCAGCGGACAATCAAGCCGTGCCGCCGGGAGAAGCTTCGATGACGCGGTTCACGGTGGATGAGGCCAACGCCTTCCTGACGGCGAGTTTCAAGGGACGCGCGCAGAACCAGGTCATCCTGATGGAGCCCGGCCGCGCCATCCTCCGGCTCGAGGCCGACGAGACGCACCTTCGCCCCGGCGGCTACATTTCAGGTCCCACCCAGATGAGCCTTGCCGACTCGGTGGCCTATATGGCGATCATGACGATAACCGGGCTCGAGCCGATGACCGTGACCAGCAATCTCAGCATCAACTTCCTGCGCCCCTGCATTGGCAGCGCGGTGCTGGCCGAAGGGAAAATCATGAAGATCGGCCAGGCGCTCGCCGTGATCGACGTCGATATCCGCATCGAGGGCGCCGAAAAACCTTCGAGCCATGCTGTGGTGACCTATGCGCTTCCGCGAAAAGCCGCCGATGCCGGAGCGGGCGCATGAACCGGCTCGCCTTTGCGGCCGCCTGTCTCGGCTTCAGCGGCGTGGCCTTCGGCGCCTTTGGCGCGCACGCCCTCGATGCTCAGCTGACGGATGATGCGCGGGGCTGGTGGGCTACGGCGACGATGTACCTGCTCCCCCATGCGGCCGCAGCGCTGGCTGCAGGGCTCAGCCGGCGTGTAAATCTGGGCGGGTGGTTGATCGTTGCAGGCGCCACGATCTTCGCCGGCAGCCTTTACGCCATGGCGCTCGGCGCACCGCGTTGGTTTGGCGCGATTACGCCGATTGGAGGTTTGAGCTTGCTCGCTGGTTGGACGGCGATCGCGCTGAGCGCCCTTCGCAAGGATCAGGACCCGGCGACGCCTTCGCCGACATAGCGATCCGCGAGGCGGTCCGCGATCACACGGGCATCATCGATCATGCCCGCAAAAGATTCGATCTCCGCGGCAATCGGGGCGACGTCCATGTCCGCGCGAACCGAGACCAGGTCCAGCGCTTCCTGAAAGCCCCGGTGCGCCATCTGGGCCCGGACGAGCGCCCGCTCGAAGCTGACAACATCACCGCGATTGGACGCGTTCATGTCGCCGCTCTTGAGAACGGCGCGGGCTTCCTCGGTGACGCCGGCGAGACCGTTGCGGGCCGCGCGGCTATCCACGGCGATGAGGCCGAGAACCAGCGCAGGCGCTTTCGAATTGGCGCCGATCTTTGTCGCGTAAAATCCGGCGGCATCAGGGGCCGATGCTTTGCCATTCATCAGCGTGTCGGCAAGGGTTGTGAAACCATCGGCTTCCTCAACCCAGCCTTCGGCAACGATCTCGTCGCAATAGGCATTTGACGCTTGGCGAAGTTGGGATTGGCTCTTTGTCAGGGCGCCTTCATAGGTCGCTTCCCCCGGCACAACCGAAACGGTTGCGCATCCCGCCAGAATGCCTAGGGATAAACAAAGAAAAACGCTACGCATCAATACGCCACCCGCCAGCAGCTAGGTCCCCACTCTTCTCAAACACTATGGGTGTGAAGACCGGAAGTCCAGTGATTGGACTGAAGCTATCCGACAATAAGTGAAGAGCGCATGAACAGACGCCAGAGCCGCCGAATTCTCTATCACAGGCACGAACCCTACGCGTCCGGGCGCCTGCGCGTCTCCCCGCTGCATGAGATCTACTGGGAAGAATCGGGCAATCCGAAGGGCATTCCTGTGGTGGCGCTTCACGGCGGCCCAGGCGGCGGCTCGAGTCCCGAAATGCGACGCTTTTTTGATCCCGAGCGTTACCGCATCTTCCTGTTCGACCAGCGCGGATGTGGCCGTTCCACGCCGCATTCCGAACTCGAGGGCAACACCACGTGGGACCTCGTGGACGATATGGAGGCCCTGCGAAAGCATGCCGGCGTATCGAACTGGCTGGTGTTTGGCGGATCCTGGGGCTCGACACTCGCCCTCGCCTACGCCGTTACCCATACAAGCCGTGTGCTCGGCCTCGTCCTGCGGGGCATCTTTCTGGTCACGCGCGCCGAAATCCAGTGGTTCTATCAGGAAGGCGCCAGCCGCCTCTTCCCGGATGCCTTTGACCGCTACGTCGAGCCGATCCCGGAAGCGGAGCGCGGCGATCTCGTCACCGCCTTCTACAAGCGACTCACCGGCAGCGATCCGGTGGCACGCATTGATGCCGCCCGCGCCTGGGCCCGTTGGGAAGGCCAGACGCTGTCCATAAAGGGCCCGGTCACCACTCCCCCGCGCTTCAACGAGGACGACTTCGTCGACGCCTTCGCGCGGATCGAGTGCCATTACTTCATCAATGACGGCTTTTTCGAATCGGATGGCTGGCTTCTGGAGCAGTCAAAGCTGAAGCTGCAATCGACCCCCGGCGTGATCGTGCACGGACGGTATGATGTGGTCACGCCGCTCTCGACGGCCTGGGGCCTGTCCAAGGCCTGGCCAAAGGCCGAGTTGCACATCGTACCGGATGCCGGACACTCCTCGATGGAGCCGGGCATCGTGGACCGGCTTGTTCAGGCGACGGATGATTTTGCCGACAAGCTGACGGTCAAATCCAAGGCCTGAGGCGCAGGGGTCAGGCCCGCCCTGCCCCTGTCAAACCGAGAACGATGATCGCCAGAACCAGCGGCGGCACGATCCAGCGCATCATGAAACGCCATGCGTTCATCAGCCGGCCATCGCCGAGCTCGCTGACCAGCATCTCGCGCGAGAGAACCCAGCCCGCAAACACGGCAGCGAGAAGACCGCCGAGCGGCAGCATCAATGACCCGGCCACAAAATCGATGAACCGGAAATAGTCGAACGAAAACACATAGCCTGC
>JAIXVM010000078.1 GCA_027482995.1 Hyphomonadaceae bacterium
TGATAGCGACGCGTTCAGGAAAATGGCAATGCCAACAGAGCAGCGGCACCGACGATCAGCATTCACCAATCAACCGAAAGCAGGACGGCAAAGAAAACAAGGGCCACGCCGCCCCGGATGATACCGAACACCAGTCCCGCGATGTGGTCGAACAGCCCGATATCGCCATTCGTCATGATCGATTTGGACAGGCCCTGACCGATCCAGGCCACGATGACATAGACAATGAGGAATGCGCCAACCACCAGAATGATATCCGGCGCCAGCGGATGGGTGCCAGCCGGCAGCAGGTCAGCAACCGTAGCTTTCAGGAACTTGCGCGCGTAGTAGGCAGCGGCCAGCGCGCCGATGAAGGCGCCGAGTGTGGCGAGTTCGCGCAGGAAGCCGCGCGCAAACGCCATGATTGCGGAAATGACAATGACGCCGAGGACAATTCCGTCAAAAGCAGAAATGTTTTCAAGCATTTGAGGCGTCCGGCGCGAGGAGGTCAACGAGCGCGATAAGCCGTGCAATCGGCGTCACCGTCAAGCCGCCCTCTGCGGGCAGACTGCTGTCCGGACCATAGGCACGCTGGAAGCCGAGGCGCGCTGCTTCCTTAAGCCGCTGGTCCATCCGGGGTGCGGGACGGACCGCGCCGGACAATGCGATTTCGCCGAAGAACACGCTGCGCGCGGGAACCGGATTGCCGGAGAGCGAGGAGAGAAGCGCCGCCGCCGCCGCGAGGTCCCCCGCCGGCTCGGTGATGCGGTAACCGCCCGCTACCGAGAGATAGACGTCCATGCCCGCGAAATTGACGCCGCAGCGCGCTTCCAGCACCGCCATGATCATCGCGAGGCGGCCGGTATCGAAGCCGATGACGCTGCGCCGGGGCGTGCCGAACGGGCTCTTGGCGACGAGGGCCTGCACTTCGGCCAGCACGGGGCGTGAGCCTTCCATCGCTGCAAACACAGCGGTTCCGCCGCCGGGTTCCGCTTCGGCTGACAGGAACAGGGCGGACGGCTCCTTCGCAGGCGTGAGGCCGAGGGCATGCATCTCGAAGATGCCGATCTCGTCGGTGGGGCCGAAGCGGTTCTTCACGGCGCGCAGGATGCGGAACTGGTGGCCGCGTTCGCCTTCGAAATAAAACACGGCATCGACCATGTGTTCGACGACCCGGGGCCCCGCAATCGTGCCTTCCTTGGTCACATGCCCCACGAGCACCAGCGCAGCGCCGGACTTCTTGGCCCAGCGCACCAGTTCCTGCGCGCAGGCGCGGACCTGCGCCACCGAGCCGGGTGCGGCCTCGAGCGCGTCCGACCAGAGCGTCTGGATCGAGTCGATCACGACGAAGCCGGGATCGGCTTCCTTGAGCGCGGACAGGATCCGCCGCAGGTCCGTCTCGGTGGCGAGTTGGACGGGGGAATTGGCGACCTTCAGGCGCTTGGCGCGCTCCTGGATCTGCGCAGCCGCTTCCTCGCCGGAAACATAAACGGTTTTCACCCCGTTGCGGGCAAGGCGCGCCGCCGCCTGCAGCAGCAGCGTCGATTTGCCGATACCGGGGTCGCCGCCGATCAGCGTGGCGGAGGCGGCGACCATGCCGCCGCCGAACACGCGGTCCAGCTCTTCGACTCCGATGACGATCCGCGGCGGGGTCTCCGCCTCGGAATTGAGTGCGATGAACTCCGTCTTCGGGCCGCGCTTGGCCGCTGGGGTCTTGTCCGCCTTCAGGGCGCCCGGCGGCGCGCTGACGGCTTCCTCGACCAGCGTGTTCCATTCGCCGCACGCTTCGCAGCGCCCGGACCACTTGGCGTGGACGGCGCCGCAAGCCTGGCAGACGAAGGCGGAGGTCGGGGCTTTGGCCATAGGCGCGGGATAAGGCGGTGCGCCGCCGATGGAAAGAGGCGCCCTGCGCGCGGCGTCAAACCACCGTGCCGAAGATCCGCCCGATCAGCGCAGTCGCCGCCATCGCCAGCGCGCCCCAGAACACGACACGGATCACCGCGCGCATCTTGCCCGCGCCGCCGATCGCCGCTGACACCAGTCCGAGAATGGCGAGCGCGGCGAGAGAGACGCCGCTCGCAACCCATGTGATCTGGGACACCGGTGCCGCCCAGGCCGCGAGCAGGGGCAAGGCCGCGCCGGCCGCAAAGCTTGCGGCGGAGGACAGGGCGGCTTGGACGGGCTTCGCGGTGGCTACCTCCGTGATGCCGAGTTCGTCCCTTGCGTGTGCGCCGAGGGCGTCCGTCGCCATGAGTTGCTTCGCCACCTGCATCGCGAGCTCTGGTGCCAAGCCGCGCGCTTCGTAGATGCGCGCGAGCTCAAGGGTTTCCGCCTCCGGAAAATCGCGCAGGGCCGCGCGCTCCGTCGCAAGATCGGCTTTTTCGGTATCCGATTGCGAGCTGACGGAGATGAACTCCCCCGCCGCCATCGACATCGCGCCCGCCACGAGGCCCGCGACACCGGCGACGAGGATCTGGCTGTTGGTGGAGCCGGCGGCGGCCACACCGATCACCAGCGAGGCGGTCGACACGATGCCGTCATTGGCGCCGAGAACGGTGGCGCGCAGCCACCCGATGCGGTGCATGAAATGGTGTTCGCCCGGCAGATCCTGGTAGGACATTGCGCATCAAGGTCCTTGTGCAGCGGCACAGAGGGTAAACCCCGCAGCACGCAATGGAAATGCCTGTCAGCGACGCAGGCTGATCTAGGTCTGGGTTTCAGGCCGGCGCGGCGACAGCGGCGACCGCAGGTAGGGCGACGAAATGATTTCCAGTCCCGGGCACCGCTTCTCGATCTCGAACAGGATTTCGCCGAGCTCCCGGTCGGCGGTCGAGAGTTTCAGGTAAATCTGGTCGGCCGCGCGCCGCTTGTCGCCTTTGCCGCGTAGCCCCTGGAACAGGCCGATCACCGGATTGCCCGTGCGGCGGACAAACTGGAGGTGATTGAGGCCCACCGAGACATGCTCGACATCCTCCCAGTAGAATTTGCGCTGCAGCCAGCCGTAGAGGCCTTCCACGCCATATTCGGTCAGGCGCAAGGCGGGCTTGCGCGAAAACAGGTTGAGCACCAGGCCGATCAGATCGATCGCCATTGCCGCGTTGACGGTGGACATCAGGAAGATGAACCCCTGCAACGTGCCGCGCGGCTGGGCTTCGATGAAGGCCTGGAAGGGCGGATGATACAGCGCCAGCAGGAGCGGTGTTGCAATCAAGCCTGCCAGGAAGAGGTGCGGACCGATATTGCTCACGCGCGCGGTGTCGCGCACGTCAAAGGGCTGGTCGAAAAGGTTCATGGGCCGCATCCAGTCTCGTGCGGATAACCCTACGCGCATAAGCTGAATCGACGCTTAAGCGGCGCTGCCGTCCCGCCCGGCTGGCCGCGCACGTGATAGGTCGCTACAGGGGGCCGATGAAACACATCGCGATCATCGGAGCCGGACCGGCGGGCCTCATCGCGGCTGAAGCGGCGCTGGAAGCCGGCGCGCGGGTCGACATCTACGATGCGATGCCAAGCGCGGGCCGCAAGTTCCTGATGGCGGGCAAGAGCGGGCTGAACATCACGCATTCTGAAGATGAAGCGCAGTTCCGCCAGCGTTATGACGCGCCGGATGCGCGGCTCGCGGCGATGGTGGAAGCGTTCGGGCCTGCAGAGATCGTCGCCTGGATGGCGGGACTCGGCATCGAGGCGCATGTGGGCTCGTCCGGCCGCGTGTTTCCCGTTGGCATGAAAGCCTCGCCGCTGCTGCGCCGCTGGCTCGCGCGGCTCGGCGAAGGCGGCGCGCGGCTGCACACGCGCCATCGCTGGACGGGATGGGATGCGGGCGGCGCGCTGTCGTTCGACGCTCCGGGCGGGGCAGTCTCCGTGACGCGGGACGCCGTTGTGCTCGCGCTCGGCGGCGCCAGCTGGAAGCGGCTCGGCTCCGATGGTGCGTGGGCGGATATTCTCGCGCGCAAGGGCATCGCGCTTGAGCCCTTCGCGCCGTCGAACTGCGGTTTCACGGCGGACTGGTCTGCCAAGATGGCGCCGCATGACGGCGCGCCGGTGAAGGGCGTGATCCTGTCCGCCCATGGGCAGTCCGTTCGCGGTGATTTCGTCATTACACGGACGGGCATCGAGAGCGGCGCCGTCTATCCGCTCGCGACGGCTTTGCGGCGCGATCTGGAGCAGTCGGGAAGGGCGGATCTAACGCTGGATCTTCTTCCGGATGCGGATGAGGAAAAACTCACCGCGCGCCTCGCGGCCCAGCACCCGAAAGACTCGCTCTCCAACCGCCTGCGCAAGGCGGCGCGCCTTGACGGCGCCAAGGCGGCATTGCTGTTCGAAGTCGCAAAAGGCGCGCCACCTCGTGATGCGGGCGACCTCGCGCGCCTCATCAAGGCCCTGCCGCTGACGCTGACCGGCACCGCCCCGATGGATACCGCCATCTCCACAGCTGGCGGCGTCGCGTGGGACGCGCTGGATGACGGCCTGATGCTCAAATCCCTGCCGGCCGTCTTCTGCGCAGGCGAAATGATCGCGTGGGACGCGCCGACCGGCGGCTATTTGCTGACGGCGTGCCTCGCCACGGGTCGTGCGGCAGGGCGGGCGGCGGCGGCCTAAATCGCCGGTTGGATCGGCCCGTCGGCTCGCCCGCTCACGAACTGATCGACATAGGCGTTGCCGCTGTTCATGACGTCAGCCGCCGGGCCGCGCCAGATGATCTTGCCTTCGAACAGCATGGCGATCTCGTCGGCGATCTTGCGCGCGCTGGCCATGTCATGGGTGATCGTCACGGCGGCGGCGCCGAGGCCGCGCACCATTTCGAGGATCAGGTCGTTGATCGCATCCGCCGTGATCGGATCAAGGCCCGTGGTCGGCTCGTCGAAGAAGATGAGGTCCGGCTCTGACGTGATCGCCCGGGCCAGCGCCACGCGCTTTTGCATGCCGCCGGAAATCTCAGCGGGGTAGAGCCCCGCAACATCCGCCCCCAGACGCACCTTCTTCAGTGTCTCAATCGCGCGTTCCTTCGCGTCGCGCCGCGACAGGCCTTCGGAATTGATCAGGCGGAAGGCGACGTTTTCCCATACGGTGAGCGAGTCAAACAGCGCGCCGGACTGGAACAGCATGCCGATGCGCGCGCGCATTTTCTCGCGCGCCTTGCCGGTCGCCTTGGTCACGTCTTCGCCGTCGAAGAAGATCTTGCCCTTGTCCGGGGTCATCAGGCCGAGCGCATTCTTCAGCATGACGGATTTGCCGGAGCCCGAGCCGCCGATCACGACCAGGCTCTGCCCGCGCGCCACATCGAGGCTCACGCCGCGCAGCACCGGCTTGGCGCCGAAAGACTTCTCAACCCCGTCGAGTTTCAGGAGCGGCGTGCTCATAGCCCGATCTCCACGAACAGGGTGGACAGGACATAGTTGAACGCAAGCACCAGCACCGCCGCGCCCACCATGGACA
>JAIXVM010000209.1 GCA_027482995.1 Hyphomonadaceae bacterium
CGAAGGGCACGGCGGTGAAGAAGGGGAAGCCGGTGGACTTGGCGGTCCAGTAGTACTCGGCGCCGTGATAGATGTCGGCCGAGCCGTTGGCGACGGCGTCGAAACTTTCAAAGGGCGGCACGAGTTCGCCGGCGGCGAAGACCTTGACCTCAATCAGGCCGTCCGACATCGCGAGCACAAATTCGGAGAAACGCTCGGCAGCGCGGCCAAGGCCGGGCAGGCCTTTCGGCCAGGTCGTCACCATGTTGAAGCGGCGGCGGCTGCGGCTGATTGCCGGGCCGGAGAGGGCCTCGCCGGATTTCGGATTGGCGAAGGTGGCGGCGGCGCCGGCCAGCCCGAGGGCGGCTGCGCCGACAAGATTGCGCCGATTGATCATTGATAGGCCTCCCCCTCTGCCACAGCAGGCCTCTGCCGGGCCTTCACTTCTGGCGGATTACTCGTCGTCTCTCAACGGGCGCCAGGCGTCGCCGTCAAGCACTTCGAGCGGCTTGTAACGGCGCTTGTAGGCCATCTTCGGACTGCCTTTGACCCAGTAGCCCAGGTACACGTGCGGCAGTCCGCGTTCCTGCGCGTGGCGGATGTGGTCGAGGATCACGTAGTGGCCGAGGCTGCGGGCCTCGAGTTCCGGATCGAAGAAGGTATAGACCATCGAGAACCCGTCGCGGAGGATGTCCGTGATCGAGGCGGCGACGAGCGGTGCATTGTCTTCGGGCCCGTCGCGGTATTCGAAAATCAGGCTCTGGACGGGGCTGCCGCCGACCATCGCGACGTAATCGCGGTAGGTCATTTCGGACATGCCGCCATTGTCGTGCCGGGTTTTGACGTAGGATTTCAGCAGGCGGAACTGTTCGCGCGTCGCCTGAGAGGTGACCGGCCGGCGAACAAGACTGGTATTCTTCGCCAGCACTTTCCGGTCGTTCCGGCTGAGATCGAACTCGCGCGACGGCACGCGCACGCTGCGGCAGGCATTGCAGCGCAGGCAGGCGGGCCGGTAGGCGATCGACTGGCTGCGGCGGAATCCGGACTGGCTGAGCACGTTATGCACAGCGTCCGCCTCCGGGATCGCCAGATTCGTGAACGCCTTGCGCTCTTTCCGGTCAGGCAGGTACGGGCAGGGGCTGGGGTTCGTAACGTAGAACCTCAGTGACCGCTCAAGGCCAGCCGGCAACAGGTGGGAATCCGTAAACTTCATGTAGGGAGACGATACACGGCGCCGGGCCCGCGCCAAGGGGCGAATGCGGGGGAGGGGTCAGCCTGCGGCAAAAAAGGCACACTGGGGTGGCCTGAATGCCTCAGGGCTGGGTGGCGAGGTGAACTTTCAGGCTGATCCGGCGGTTTTGCGCCAGGTGGGGCTGTCCGGCGTCGAGGGGCTGGGTGTCCGACAGGCCAGTGACGGCGCGCAGGCGCTCCGAGGTGACGCCGCCCGCTTCCAGCAGGCGCCGGGCCTCGTTGGCGCGGTCTGACGAGAGCTCCCAATTGGAGTAGCCAGCTTTGACGAGACTGAAGGCATCCGTATGGCCTTCGATGGACAGAGCGTTTGGAAGCGGGGCGAGCGTGGCGGCGGCCGCCGATACGAGCGCCTGGCCTTCGGCCGTCAGGGCGCCGCTGGCGCTTTCGAAGAGAGGGCGGCCGGACGTGTCGACGAGATCGAGGCGCACGCCATCGGGTTCTGCCGTGAGGATGACGCTGTCGCCCGCGTGCTTGAGGGTTTCCGACAATTGCAGGAGGCTGAACAGCTGGGCAGCTTCGTCCGGCACCTTGGGCAGCGCCGCGGCGCTTGCCGCCGCGCTCTGCGTCTTGAACTCCGAGGCGATCGCTGCGCGCGATTCCGGCGAGACGCCGCTGACCAGCCACATCAACATGAAAAAGGCCATCAGGGCGGTCAGGAAGTCGGCATACGCCATCTTCCACGTCCCCATCTTGCGGGCGGGGAGGACAGGCATTCTGCCTGCGCGGTTCCTCGGGGTCATGGCGGTTGCCATCGTCCTGGTCCTGTCCTTCTGACGGAGATTACCGTCTATCAGGTCATGGTGAAACTGACGCTTCGGCTGGGGATGGGATTTCGATGAAATTCAATCTATTGGGCGTCCCAAAAGGAGACAGTCATGGCGCGCACCGCTTTTCTCGGCCTCGGGGTCATGGGCTTCCACATGGCGGGTCACCTCGCCCGCGCGGGCCATCAGGTCAGCGTCTGGAACCGCACCGGCGCCAAGGCCGCCGCGTGGACCGGTGTGCACCGGGGCGAAGCGGCGAAGGACCCCGCCTCGGCCGTGTTCGGCGCCGAGTATGTCCTGATGTGCCTCGGCGATGACCCCGACGTGCGTGCGGTGTTCGAAGCGTTCGAGCCGAGCCTCGGCGCCGGGATGACGGTCATCGACCACACGACCGCTTCGGCCGGTCTTGCCCGCGAACTCGCCGCGCGCTGCAAGGCGAAAGGCGCCCACTTTATTGATGCCCCGGTCTCCGGCGGCGAGGCGGGCGCGATCAACGGCAAGCTGACGATCATGTGCGGCGGCGACGAAGCCGCTTTCGCCGGCGCCGAGCCGGTGATGAATGCCTTTGCCCGCAAGATCACGCTGATCGGCGAAACGGGCTCAGGCCAGCTTGCGAAATCCGTCAACCAGATCTGCATCGCCGGCATCGTGCAGGGTCTCGCCGAAGGGCTGCACTTCGCGGACAAGACCGGGCTTGATCCGGCGAAGGTGATCGAGGCGATCTCGGGCGGCGCGGCGCAGAGTTGGCAGATGGAGAACCGCTGGAAGACGATGACCGAGGGCAAGTTCGATTTCGGGTTCGCGGTGGACTGGATGCGCAAGGATTTGCGCATCACGCTGGACGCCGCCGAGGAAGTCGGCGCGAGCCTCCCCATTACAACGATCGTGGACGCCTATTATGCCGAAGTGCAGGCGATGGGCGGAAACCGCTGGGATACGTCGAGCCTGATTGCCCGCCTGAAATCATAACGCCGGATACCGATGCACTGAAGGAGCATACCTTGGAAACTGCACCCGAACGTCACGGTCAGACGAAAGCCGATGGTACGGGAGAGGCGATCTATCGCCTGCACGGGCTCAAGCTTTCATATTTCACCGGCAAGCTCGAAGCCTATTTTCGGGTCAAGGGTGTCGCCTTTGAATTTGTGGGCATGGACACCGCCGACTTCCGGCGCTGCGCCCGGGAGACGGGCATCGCGCAGATGCCGCAGGTTCAGGCGCCGGATGGCCGGTGGCTCACGGACACAACGGCGATTATCGGGGAGTTTGAAAGACGCTTCGCCGGACCCTCCTTATCTCCGCAGGATCCGCTGACCCGCTTTTTCAGTCTGTTGCTGGAAGATCTGTTCGACGAATGGCTGTGGCGCCCGGCGCTGTACTATCGCTGGGCTTTCTCCGAAGACAGCACACTGATGAGTTCGCAGATTGCCCGCACGATGTTGCGTGACGTTCCGCTGCCGCTCAGCGTACGCCGTCGTCTGATCCTTGCGCGCCAACGCGGCAAATACCTGAGACAAGACGGGATCACGCGCCAGACGGCGCCGGCGATCGAAGCGCTCTACCGCGACACGCTGCAGATGCTCGAAGCGATCTTCCGTGTCCGGCCGTTCCTGATGGGAGCGCGGCCGGTCGAGGCCGACTTCGGCCTGATGGGGCCGTTCCTGCGTCACTTCTCGCACGATCCGACACCGGCTGCGATCCTGCGCGAGACCGCGCCGTACACGCAGGCGTGGGTTGCGCGTGTCTGGGCGATGACCCCGGACGACGCCGAAGCAGGATTGCTGCCCGACCGCGTGCCCGACGACCTGCAGGGACTGATCACGATGGCCGCGCGAGATTACCTGCCATACCTTGCGGCGAACGCATCGGCCGTCAGTCAGTCGGCTGCAACGGTCAAGTACACTCAGGGCGGCGTGGATTGGTCCGTGCCCGCTGCGCCCTACCGCGCGGCATGTCTCGATGCGCTCAAAGCCGCTTTTCTCGCCTTGCCGGATGAGGCGCGCGCTGCCGCAGGTCTCAAGCTGGGGCCCGGCGCTGTCGCGATCCTGTCGGCGCCCAAGACGGCATTCGTGCCGAATGTACGTCGCCCCCTGGGGCGTCTGTGGGAAAACGCGCGCACTGCTTGACGTGGATGGGGAACGCGCCGCAGTCTGCATCTCATCGGAGGAGGAACCGATGGCGAAGTACGAACCCAAGACCAAAGTGACGGAAGTGACGCCCAAGGACTTCATTGCCGCCCTAGAAGACGGCACGCGCAAAACGGACGCGGAAGTTCTGCTCAAGTGGATGACGAAAGTCACCGGTCTCAAACCGAAGATGTGGGGGCCCAGCATCATCGGCTTCGGGCGCTATGCCTACACGTATGACAGCGGACATTCCGGCGAGGCCTGTATGGTGGGCTTCAGCCCGCGCAAGGCGAACATGGTAATCTATGTCCTGTCCGGTTATGCCGGCCTCGACGAGAAACTCGCGCGTCTCGGCAAGCACAAGACTGGCCAGAGCTGTCTCTATCTGGGCAGCCTCGACAAGATCGACATGGACGTGCTGGCGGAGATCGTCACCGACGGTGTCGCGCACATGCGCAAGAAGTATCAGACCTGGGACGCCTGACGCTCACGCTTTCGTGAGCGGGATTGACGCGGACCCAACATGACACCTATGGGTGTCAAATGGATCTGGCCCATGATGCCTCCCTGAGCGACGACCTGCGCGATGTGCTGCGTTTTGCAGACACCGTCTCGCAGGCGCATTTCCGGCTTTCCGAGATTGTGGGCGTTGTGCACGGTGACCGCCAGCTGGCCAATGCCAGCCGGGGCGTGCTGCGCTACCTGATGGCTGCCGGCCCGCGCACCGTGCCGGAGATTGCCACCTGGCGCGCCACCAGCCGCCAGTTCATCCAGCGCCTCGTGGACGCGCTCGCCGAAGACGGCCTCGTCGCGCTCAAAGACAATCCGCAGCACCAGCGCTCCCGCCTCGTCACGGTCACCCGCAAGGGCCGGGCACGGGTCGAGGCGATGGTAAAAAAGGAAGTGCGCCTGCTGGAACAAGGACTCGCGCGCAGCGGCGCTAGCCTCAACGAGGTGCGCGCCGCCACAAATCTCATTCAACGCTTCATCGGCGTGATCGACACGCTGACCGACGAACTCAACTCCGGAGACTCACAATGATCATGCGCATCCTTCGTTTCGCCGGGGCGGGCGTCATGCTCCTTGGGCTGATGGCGGTCGGCTTTTCGGTTTCGTCTTGTGCCAGCAATGGCGCCCGCCTGTCCGGGCTGCAAAGCACAGTGCCACCCGCGCCTTACAGGATCGAGCGTGACACATACGGCGTGCCGACGATCTATGGCGAGACGGACGCGGCGACCGCGTTCGGCCTTGCCTATGCGCACTCAGAAGATGACTTTGCCACCATCCAGCGCCAGGTGCTGGCCGTGCGCGGCGAGCTTGGCGCAGTGGATGGTGCTGAAGGTGCGCAGGCGGATTATTTCGGTAAGCTGATCGACGTGCAGGGCCAGCTCAAGGCGGGCATCGGCAAGGTCTCGCCCGAGGCACGCGCCATGGCGCAGGGCTATGCAGACGGGCTCAATCTCTATGCGGCGCGGCACCCGAAGGAGGTGCTTCGTCCGCAGGTTTTCCCGTTGACGGGCGAGGATGTGATTGGCGGGTTTGTGCTGGTTTCGCCGCTGTTTTTCGGAGTCGACGGGACCGTCTCGCGCCTGTTCGGCAATGGCGAACTTCCGCCGGATATCGAACGCGGCTCCAACGCTTTTGCCTTTGCGCCGCACCGTACGGCGGATGGATCGACCGTGCTGGTCTCGAACTCGCACCAGCCTTGGGAAGGCGCCGCCGCCTGGTACGAAGCGCGCGTTGCCAGCGGTGAGGGCTGGTCGATGCAGGGGGCGCTGTTTCCCGGCAGCCCGGTCATCCTGATGGGGCACAACGCCCATCTTGGCTGGACCAACACGGTCAACCGGGCAGATCTGACGGACGTCTACAAGCTGGTGCTCGACAAGAGCGGCAAGCGCTATCAGCTCGACGGCGAGTGGAAGGATCTCGATCATCGCTATGTCTGGCTGAAGGTGAAGATCGGCCCGGTTATTGTGCCGGTGCGCCAGAGCGTCTGGGGCTCCGTACACGGACCGGTCATCAAGAACAAATCGGGCGCCTACGCGATCCGCTATGCCGGCTATGGCGAGACGCGGCAGTTCGAGCAGTATTACAGGCTCAGCCGCACGAAATCGCTTGAGGAATGGCGCGGCGTGATGGCCATGCAGGCGATCCCCGCGACGAATTACATCTATGCCGACAAGCTGGGCAACATCGCTTATCTCTACAATGCCCGCCTGCCGAAGCGCGATCCGTCGGTCGCCTGGGAAAATGTGCTGCCGGGCGATCGCAGCGATCTCATCTGGACCGAGTACGAACCGCCAGAGCGCATCCCGTTCCTGCTGAACCCGCCCGCAGGTTACATCGTCAACTCGAACAATCTCCCCTGGCTTGCGACGGCTCCGGCGGACGACATGAAACCGGAGGACTATCCGGGACTCGTCGGCGTCGAGACATGGACGACGAACCGTATCCTCCGGGCAAAGACATTATTGGAATCGGATGACATCTTCGACGATGCCGACATCCATCGCATCAAGTTCGACAAGGGATATGACAAGACTTCACGCCTCGGCGAAGCATTCAAGACGGCCCTTGAAGACGCCCGCGCGGCAGGCACGCTTACCGAGGCCGTGGCGCTGCTCGACGGCTGGGACTGGACGGCGGACGGGCAGGGCAACGCCGACTCGCTCGCCCTGATCGTGCTGCAGGACCTGCAATGGAAGCTCTACGCCCGCGAAACGCCGCCCCCGGGCCGCGAAATCCTTGCCAAGGCCGATGCGCACCTGCGCAAGCATTTCGGCAAGCTGGATGTACCGTATTCGGAGTTTGCGCGCCTGCGCCGCGGGGAAGCGGATTTTCCGGTTCAGGGCGGACCGGAGACGCTGCGCGCGCTGATGTACAAGCCGGGCGACGATGGTCGCTACGCAGGTATTGGCGGCGACAGCTTCATGCTGATCGTCAAATGGCCGAAGGATGGAAGCGCCCCGCAGACGCAGACGATCTACCCCTTCGGCGCCGCCATGGGCCATCCGGACTCGCCGCACTATTCGGACCAGTCGGAGATGTTCTCGAAGGAGGCGTTCAAGGACAGTCCGCTGCCGGCTTTCGAATAGGCCGGGAGTCCAATCCGCCCGGCTCCTTTAGCCCAGCTTCTCCGCCGCGCGTTCCGCGAAGTACGTGATCACGCCCGCCGCACCGGCGCGTTTGAAGCAGAGCAGCGTTTCCATCATCACGCGGTCGCCGTCGATCCAGCCGTTCTGGGCGGCGGCCATGATCTGCGCGTATTCGCCCGAGACCTGGTAGGCGAGCGTCGGCACGCCAAAGGTCGTCGAGACGCGGTGGACGATGTCGAGATACGGAAGACCGGGCTTCACCATCACCATGTCGGCGCCCTCGGCGAGGTCGAGCGCGACTTCGCGCAGCGCTTCGTCCGAGTTCGATGGATCCTGCTGGTAGGTTTTCTTGTCGCCTTTCAGCGCCGCAGCTGAGCCGATGGCTTCGCGGTAAGGCCCGTAGAACCCACTCGCATATTTTGCGGCATAGGCGAGGATCATCGCGTTGGTGAAACCCTCTTCCTCGAAGGAGAGGCGGATGGCGCCGATGCGTCCGTCCATCATGTCCGACGGCGCGACCACGTCTGCGCCCGCGCCGACATGTACCAGCGCCTGTGTGACGAGGCGCTCGACGGTCGAATCGTTCGGGATCGTGCCGTCATCGTCCAGCAGGCCGTCATGTCCGTGGCTCGTGTAAGCGTCGAGCGCAACGTCCGTGATAAGACCAACCTCCGGGGCGGCGTCCTTCATCGCTTTGAGCGCGCGCGGTACGAGCCCGTCCGGCGAGAGCGCGCCGGTACCTTCCGCGTCCTTGCCCTCCGGCCCGATGTACGGGAACACGGCGATCGCCGGAATGCCGAGTGCTTTTGCCCGTTTCGCTGCGAGCGCCGCTTCCTTCACCGACAGCCGGTCAACGCCCGGCAGCGAGGCGACCGGCACGCGGCCTTCGCCATCATGAACGAACACGGCCCAGACAAGGTCGGCCGGGGTCAGCACGTTTTCGGACGTGAGCGAACGCACCCACGGGGCCTGGCGCAGGCGCCGCATGCGGGTGGCGGGAAAGGACTGTGGAAACTGGGTCATGCGGTCACTCTTGCGATATTTCCGGCGGGCTCACAACCACCCGACCTTGCGCTCCATGAAGCAGCGCTGGGTCACGTCGAGGCCCTTTTCGGCTTGCAGGCTCTCGATCTCGAGCATCCAGAACGCCATCCGTTTGCGGGGAAGCTCCCGGAAGCCCAGCTTGCGATAGAAAGGGCCGTTCCAGGGAACCTTCCGGAAGGTCGAGAGTGTCACCGACCGGCGTCCACGCCGACGGGCATCCTTCACGACCCATTTGACGAGCGCTGCGCCCAAGCCGCGCCGCCCATGGGCCGGGTGGACGCTGATCTGGTCGAGGTAAAGTATACCCGGACGCGGGGAGGTCATCACGAATCCGGCCGGGATGCCGTCCCGGTCCCGCACCACCGCCAGATGCCCGCCCGGGATCGCCTCCTCCAGGATGTCAGCCGGAACATGGTCATCAAGGGCTTCATCGGGCAACATCCCCGTGCCCGCGAACAGCTGGCCGGCCGCCAGATCGATGGCGATCAAGGCCGGAATTTCTGCGGCTGCGGCGCCCGAAATCGAGTATCCACCGGGAAGGCGTCGCATTGACATGAAGGCAGGCTCTATCGCAATTCGGGCGCAGACATATTGAGATTGAGGCGACTTGCCAATGAGCCTGGTGTTTGACGATGAACGCATCATGATCCGGGACATGGCGCGCAGGTTTGCCGAGGCACAGCTGCTCCCCCATTCCGAAGCCTGGGACCGCGACAGTCATTTTCCCGTCGAAGTCATCCGCTCGACGGCCGAGCTCGGCTTCGCGGGCATTTATGTCAGTGAAGACGTCGGCGGTGCTGGCCTCACGCGCACGGACGCCGCGCTGATTTTCGAGCAGCTGTCTTATGGCGACGTGTCCACCGCCGCTTTCATCTCCATCCACAACATGGCGTCCTGGATGATCGACACGTTCGGATCGGACGCCCAGCGCAAGGCCTGGGTGCCGCGCCTGACATCGATGGAGCTGATCGCGTCCTATTGCCTGACAGAGCCGGGATCCGGTTCGGACGCCGCCAGCCTCAAGACGAAGGCTGTGCGCGACGGTGACCATTATGTGATCACCGGGACCAAGCAGTTCATCTCGGGTGCCGGCACGTCTGACATCTACGTTTTGATGGCGCGAACCTCCGACGACGGAGCAAAGGGCGTCTCCACCTTCATTGTCGAGAAGGGCGCGCCGGGGCTGTCTTTCGGCGCCAACGAGCGCAAGATGGGCTGGAAAAGCCAGCCAACCGCGCAGGTGATCCTTGACGGCGTTCGCGTGCCTGTCGCCAACCGGATTGGCGAAGAGGGGCACGGGTTCCGCTTTGCCATGGCGGGCTTGGATGGCGGGCGCCTCAACATCGCCGCTTGCGCACTGGGCGGCGCACAGCTCGCGCTCGACAAGGCGGTCGGCTATGCGAAGGAACGCCAGCAATTCGGCAAGCCGATCGCGGATTTCCAGAGTGTCCAGTTCAAGCTGGCCGACATGGAAACCGAGCTGCAAGCGGCGCGCGTCATGTTGTACGAAGCGGCCGGCCGGCTCGACGGCAAGACGCCGGATGCCACCCGCTGGTGCGCGATGGCCAAGCGCTTCGTGACCGACACGGCCTTCAAGGTGGCCAATGATGCGCTGCAGATTCACGGCGGGTATGGCTATCTCGCCGACTATCATGTCGAACGCATCGTCCGTGACCTGAGGGTTCACCAGATCCTTGAAGGCACCAATGAGATCATGCGCGTGATCATCTCGCGGGACATGCTGAAGGGCTGAGAAGCCGGATCAGAGCGGCAGGTAGTCCGAGACGATCAAGGGGCCGGGCGCGCCGGGCGCGCGGTCGCCGACGCGAATGTGGAAACCCTCAGCACCCAACAGCGTGTTGACCTCCAGCACGTCATCGACACTGGCGAGGTTGTCCTTGTGCCGGGCGCTCCAGTCAGGTGCCATCTTGCGCGCACGCGACCAGATCTCGGACTTCTCCGCGCCCACCATGAAGAGATAGTGGTGCTGCTCGCCAAACAATTCCGGCGTGTAGCCGCCGATATTGACGAACCAGAGGGAGGCTTCGGGACTCGCGGGTGCGGGACCCTCGGCCACCTCGATGCCCCGGCCATCTGCGTGTGTCAGCTCGGCGTAGCCATCAATGTGAAGTGAGGACGGCTTGCCCCACCAGGCAGCGCGCAGCTGGGGAATCGTGTCCAAGATCGTTTCGCCCGTGACGAAGCGCAGGTCGTGGACTTCGATGTTCGAGCGGGGATGGTGGCCGCCAACGAAGACCGCAAAGAGTTTCATGGTCGGACACCTCCCAGGCCTTGATCACTGACTTTAAGCCGGACCGCAGGGCGGGCAAGATCGTCAAGCTATCATGTGCTTTGCTTTTCAAAGTTGTTTGTTGACAGCCTCATTCGCTTTGATTTACAAAGTGCTTGTCGAACAAAAAGGAGAGCCGACATGTCCAGATTCAAATTCCTGATCGCGGTTGCGAGCACTCTTGTGGCTGCAGGCTCCGCTTTCGCAGCGCCGCTCACGATCAACCTTGAAGGTGTCGAGGCGCGCGGCGGGAAGCTTTATGTCAGCGTCCAGACCGAGGCGCAGTTCATGAAGAATGACGGTGTGGCCGGCGACATCGTGGCCGAGCCAGAAGCGGGCGCCAAGAGCTTTACGTACGACCTGCCGGAGGGTGCCTATTCGATTTCGATCTGGCACGACTTCAATGGCAACGGCCAGTTCGACATGAGCGAAGCGGGCCCGCCGGCCGATGGCTGGTCGATGATCGGGGCGGAGACGATGCGAGCGGCTCCCACGTTCCAGGACGCCAGCTTGACGCTGCCGGCTGAAGGCAAGGCGGTCACGCTGAGCGTGCTCTATCCGGAGTAGGACGGGCCGGTTTGATCCGTTCCCTGAGAATTGGAAGCCCCTGACGCGAGCGCCAGGGGCTTCTGAGTCAAGTGCCTTCGCCGGTGCGCTTGAGCAGGAGCTGGTCACATCACGAGATGTGCGATGACCGGGTAG